>JBCCQL010000272.1:0-4969 GCA_039024355.1 Planctomycetota bacterium | reverse complement strand
GACGAGCCGACCACCGCCCTGGACGTCACCATCCAGGCCCAGATCCTGGACATCCTCCGCCGGCTGCGCTACCAGCGCGGCATGTCCATCCTGTTCATCACGCACGACCTGGGCGTGATCGCCGAGATCGCCGACGACGTGCTGGTGATGTACCGCGGCAAGATGGTGGAGCAGGGCTCCGTGCTCGACATCTTCACCGGCGCCAAGCACCCGTACACCAAGGGCCTGCTGGCCTGCCGGCCGCGGCTGGACACGCCGTACAAGCTGCTGCCGACGGTCAGCGACTTCATGGACGCGACGACCGACGCCGATGGCGAGCCGGTCATCACCGAAAAAACCCTGGACGCCGCCCGCCTGAAGCAGCTCACCGAGCACGGCCGCGGCCGGCTGCTGCACCCCCGCAGCGAGCTGGCCGCCATGGGCCACCCCTGGGAGGAGGGCGCCCATCAGCCCGACGCCACGACGGTAGAAGAGGGCACGCCGCCGCTGCTCGAGGTGCAGGACCTGAAGGTGCACTTCCCGGTCCGCCGCGGGCTGCTCTCCCGCACGGTGGGCTACGTCCGCGCGGTCGACGGCGTGTCGTTCAAGGTGTACCGCGGCCAGACGCTGGGCCTGGTCGGCGAGTCGGGCTGCGGCAAGACCACCACCGGCCGGGCCATCCTCCGCCTGGTCGAGCCCACCGGCGGCAGCGTCGTGTACGACGGCGTCGACCTCCGGTCGCTGGGCCGCGGCGGCCTGCGGGCCATGCGCCGCAAGCTGCAGATCATCTTCCAAGACCCGTACGGCTCGCTGAACCCGCGGATGACCATCGAGTCCACGCTGACCGAGCCCATGGCGATCCACCGCCTGGGCTCCGGCCGGCGGGACCGCCGCGACCGCGCCGCCGCGCTGCTCGAAGAGGTCGACCTGCCTGCCTCGCACCTCCGGCGCTACCCGCACGAGTTCTCCGGCGGGCAGCGGCAGCGGATCTGCATCGCGCGGGCGCTGGCCGTCGAGCCGGATTTTTTGATCTGCGACGAGTCGGTCTCTGCCTTGGACGTTTCGGTGCAGGCGCAGGTGCTGAACCTGCTGAAGGCGCTGCAGGAGAAGCGGGGGCTGACCTACATCTTCATCAGCCACGACCTGAGCGTCGTGAAGTTCATGGCCGACATGATGGCCGTCATGCAGCCCGTGCCGGTTGATGGCGGCGCCGGCCCCGCCGGCGATGATGGCGGCACGGGCGAGGTGGGCGGCCGCATCGTCGAGTTTGGCCCGTCCGAGAGCATCTACGCCGACCCACGCCAGGCCTACACCCGCCGGCTGATCGACGCCACGCCCAAGGACGACCTCAACGCCATCCGCCGGCGTGTGGAGCGGCGAGCTGAGCGAGCGGGCGGGTCGGGATAACCCTCCGCTAGCGGCGTGGTACCATTCATGCAGGACAAAAGCTTACAGGGCGGGGCAACGCGATGTCGCCGATCGAATCTCTCGAACAACAGGTCAAGCGGCTCTCACCTGCGGAGCTCGCCAAGTTCCGGCGTTGGTTTGCTTCCTACGATGCACGGGCGTGGGACGAGCAGATCGAGCAGGACGCCTCGGCTGGCAAGCTTGATGCGTTCGCGTCCGAAGCACGGGCCGAGTACGACGCCGGTAAGGCCTCCGAGCTGTGAGGCACTACGCTTCGTCGAGGTTTTGGGGCTGCTTCCACGCCTTGCCCACACGGGTGCAAAGCGTGGCGAGGCAGAGCTATCACCTGCTGAAGCAAGACCCACAACACCCGTCTCTGCACTTCAAGCCGGTAGCGGGCGGGCGGTACCGCAGCGTGCGTGTCGGCCTGAGGTACCGGGCCCTTGGCATCCCCGTCGACGATGGGGTGCAGTGGTTTTGGATCGGCAGTCACGCGGATTACGACAAGCTCCTCGGCCGGCCGGCGAAATAAGCCGCCGCGTCGGCCGCGATTTTTCTTGGGAACGCGCCGCCGCGTCGCCGCGTCTCACCCGCTGACGCGTCTGCTGCTCACGCCCGCTGCCCGCTGCCCACTGTCGACTGCCCACTGCCGAGCGGTAACGCTCGGCTCGGCCCGCGGCCCGGATTGCGCGCCGCCGCCGATCCCCCGACCTCATCACCGGAGTTTACCCGATGCCACGCCCCGTCTTTGCCGCGATTTTGTTGCTCGCTTCGCCCGGCCTGCTGCTGGCGGAGACCGCCGCCGGCCAGCCCCAGCCGGGCGCCATCACCTCGCCCGGCAAGGTGACCGCCGTGACGGTCTACCAGGGCCAGGCTTTGGTGACGCGGGAGGTAGATCTGGCGGGCGCCGCCGGCCTGGCCGAGGTGGTGGTCACCGGGCTGCCCGCCCGCGTGACGCCCGGCAGCCTGTACGCCGAGCCGGTGGGTGACGTCGAGGTCCGCTCCGTCCGCTACCGCACGCGGCCCGTGGCCGAGGACACCCGCCAAGAGGTCCGCGAGCTGGACGAGCAGATCCAGGCCGTCGAAGACCAGCTGGCCGAGGTTGCCGCCCGCACACGGCTGCTGGGAACGCGCGAGAACTACCTGCAGCGGCTCGAAGGGTTTGTGGCCGTCACCGCCGGCCGCGAGCTCAGCGCCGGCGTGCTGGACGCGGCGACGCTCAAGGAGCTGACCAAGACCATCTTCGACGGCCGGGCGGAAGTGGCCCGCGAGCGGCTGGAAATCGATCGCGCGGGCCGCGGCTTCAAGCAGCAGCTAGCCGTGCTGACCGCCCAGCGGAAGAAGCTGGCGTCTGCGTCGTCGCGGACGCTGCGTGAGGCCGTGGTGTTTGTCCGCGTGCCGCCGGGCGCCGGCGCCGGCAAGCTGCGTGTGACGTACCTGGTGTCCGGCGCCACGTGGAGCCCGTCGTACAACCTGCGTGCGACCGACGACCGCGACCGGCTCACCGTCGAGTACAACGCCTCGGTGACGCAGCAGAGCGGCGAAGACTGGTCCGGCGTCGCGATGACGCTGTCGACCGCTTCGCCCTCGCTCGTGGCGTCGTCGCCCACGCTGCTGCCGCTGCCGGTGCGGCTGGCGTCGGCGCCAAAGCGTCCGGCGTCCAACGCGGCGCCCCAGGGCAACCTCTCCGACCTGCGGCAGCAGCAGAAAGCCATCGCCGCGGGCCGCCGGAACGCGAACATCGCCGCCGCACCCAATGCGTTCAGCGGGCTCGATCTGTTCGGCCGGGGCGAAGCCGAGCTCGCTCAACAGCTGCCAAGCTATGAGGCCGACGGCGAGTCTCTGTTCCGCGGCGATAGCGGCCGTGCCGGCGGTAGGGGCGGCAGCGGCGGCATGGGCGGCGGCGGGTTTGGCGCCGCCTACGCCAATGCGTCGGACCCGCTCCGCAGGTCGGACTTCTCGCTCAACTCGGTCGGCAACCAAATCCAGCTGTTCGAATGCAGCTCGCTGCCGGTAGAACCCACCACCCGCGCCGCCAAGCCGCGGGCCGGCGAGGGCATCAGCGTCATGTACCGGCTGGCCAGCGCGACGTCGCTGCCCAGCCGCGCCGACGAGCAGCTGATCCCGATCGCGTCGCTAGAGCTCACCGGCGACTTCTACCGGGTGGCCCGGCCGGTGCTCACCGAGTACGTGTACGAGGAGGCCCGCGTCGTGAACGACAGCGAGATTGTCCTGCTGGCCGGCCCGGCCGCAACGTTCCTGGGCGACCGGTTTGTGGGCCGCGGCACCGTGCCCACCGTCGCCACAGGCGAGCCGTTTACCGTCGGCCTGGGCATCGACGAGTCGCTCCGCGCCGGGCGCGAGCTGGTCAACAAGACCCGCAGCGTGCAGGGCGCCAACCGCGTGGTGCGGCTGGACTACGAGCTGACGGTGCAGAACTTCGGCGCGACGCCGGCCGAGGTCCGGCTGTTCGACCGGATGCCGTCGGCCAACGACGCCGAGATCAAGGTGACGCTGGTCGCCTCGGCGCCGCCGGCAGACAACGCGGGCGCCGGCGACCAGGCCGACCCCGCCACGACGGCCGACGCCCGGGAGCGGAAGCAGGGCATCCTGCGGTGGATGGCGCCCGTGCCCGCCAAGGCCGACGCTGCCGGCCGCACGGTGGTCACCTACACGCTGCAGCTGGAGTACGACAAGAACCGCGAGCTCGCCCTGGCGCCGGGTAAGCCGTAAGGCGGGCGGTGAGAACGGGCGTCCCGGACTCGCAGCAACGCGCCGTGCCCCCCTCCCCGGCAGGGGGAGGGGTCGGGGGAGGGGGTTGAACCCGGGCACCCGGCACGCGAAAGCGCCAACACTTCACGACCGCTCGAGTCGGGGGAAGGGCAAGCCCCCAGCGCTTTGTGCGACTGCGATAGCGGTGGGCGGATGGTGCAGACGGCATGGCTCGGAGCGTGGGTCCCCGGGGCGTCCCCTCTGCTAGCCCCTCCCCTTGAAGGTGGAGGGGGATTTTTGCTCAGCGGCCAAAACCGGCGCCGGTGGCCTACGTCTGGCGGCCTAAAACCGGCTGCCGAAGTTTGCCCTGCCGGCTGCTACAAAGACAATCCGGCGCCTGCGCACGCGGTGGGGCGATTGGCGTAAGTCGTTACGCGTCGGTTGGGGCGGGCGTTTCCGGCCGCGGATCTGTGGCAGATTGGGGGTGAAAACGCGGTGCGGGGCATTGCTGCGAAACCCTCGCGGAAAAGAATGGGCCACTCTGTCTGCGGGCGGGTCGATTGGTGTGGAGGATCGCCCATGGCGCCCCCGGCGACACGTAGGTCGCCGGCTACCGCCAACCGCACCCTTCGCCCTTCAAGCCACTTTCACTCTTCACCCTTCACCCTTCCCACTTCTACCTAGCGCCCAGCGCCCGCTTCACATCCGCCAGCGGGCCGGCGTGCGGAACGGGGCGGGCGTCTCGTCGCGGAACAGGTCTTCGAGCATGCCCACGGTGTCGTCGGCCGTCCGCTCGTTGCGGGTCTGCCACGCGCCGCGGAGCAGGCCGTGGCTGTCGAACGACTCGGCGCCGAACAGGCCGATCGCCGCG
>JBCCQL010000271.1:0-5020 GCA_039024355.1 Planctomycetota bacterium | reverse complement strand
CTCGAGCAGCACAATCAGCGAGACCGCCTGCCGGCGGGCGCCCAGCGCCCGCATCACGGCGATGTCGTGCGAGCGTTCGCTGATCGAGTTGTAGATGCTCACCAGGATGCTGATGCCGGCCACCACCACCACCAGCACCGTGAGCACCAGCAGCACCAGCCGGATGGGGCCCACGAAGTTTTCCAGCAGCTTGCTCACCTCGCGGGCGGGCGCCACGGCCTGGGCCGGGCTGTCGTCGGCATTGTTCACGCCGCCGTCGACCACCATCTGGCCGAAGTTCCGGCACAGCACCAGGACGGCCGTCACCTCGCGCTGCGGCTCGGGCAGCGGCGTGACCTCGGCGCCGTCGTTGTCGTAGCAGACGGCCGGCGGCAGCACGCCGCGGGGCGTTTCGATTTTGGACTCGCCGCTCGGCCCGGGCGTGCGGCCCCGGCCGTCGTCCTCGCGGGCGGCCTCGGCGTGCCCGTCCTGCAGGTAGAAGCCCTCCATGTTGACAAACACGCCGCGGTCGTTGGTCGTGCCGGTGGGCTCCAGGATGCCTACCACGCGGAAGGCGTCGTGCACCTCGCCCTCGGCCCTCAGCCCGTGCGTCGGGTTCAGGCTGTCGCCCACGGACAGCCCCGACTGCGCGGCCACCACCGAGCCCAGCACCGCCTCGTAGCAGTTCTCCGCCTTGAAGTTCCGCCCCTGGGCGAAGGCGTAGCTCAGCAGGTTGCCCTGGGCGTCGGCGCCGTAGTTGATCTTGTCGAACAGGTCGGGCGTCGTCGCCACGACGCGGAAGACCCGCTCGCCCGACACGAAGCTATCGCCCATGCAGTAGGGCACCGCCACCTCGACGCTGGGGGCGAACTTGCCGTCGGTGAACTCGCGGTAGTAGTCGTACGGGATGGGGTACAGCGGCGTGCCGATGTGGAACACGGTGCTGAGCACCAGCTCCATCTTGCTCCCCTTGCCGCTGCCAACGATCAGGTGGAAGCCCAGCGCGTCCTGATTGAACTGCCGGACGGTCACGGCGTTGATCACAATCACGCAGGTCATCACCGCCACGCCCAGGGCCATCGACAGCCCCGTGAGCGACGACGCCAACGCCCGCTGCCGCATGTTCCGCCAAGCGATCGTCCAGAAGTTCATCGTGCGGGAGCGGAAGGTTCGGGGAAGGGGATGGGGGGATGACGCTGGGGATGGGGCGATGGTGACACGGGAGGGGAGTTCGTCAGGCGCGGTGTGCCGCCACTGTCACTTGAGCGAATTGGATAGCCGCTGGAGCCATCCATCAGCTTGTAGGACCGGTCGCTCCCCGAGGCGGCATCCGCCAGTTCGGGGTGTCAATCAGGCGCAAAAGCGAAACAGGCTTGGTTGTCAGGAAGGCATCCCCAGCTTCATCCCTGGTCTCCTGACACCAACTCACCCGGCGGCCACCGCGGTGACGCGGTTGACCTCCTCCAGCTTCAGCACGCGGTCGAACTGCGCCGAGACCTCCGGCGAGTGCGTCACCAGCAGCATCGCCACGCCGTCCTGCCGGCACGCCTCGCGCAGCAGGTCGATCACCTGCTGCTGGTGCGCGGGGTCGATGTTGGCCGTCGGCTCGTCGGCCAGCAGCAGCACCGGCTTGTTGGCCAAGGCCCGCGCCACCGCCACCCGCTGCTGCTCGCCGACGGACATCGCCGCCGGCTTGTGCGTCTGGCGGTGGGCCAGGCCGACGCGGCCGAGCAGGTCTTGCGCCCGCGCGGGGTCGCCCCGCTGGCCGGTGAACGTCATGCCCAGCATCACGTTCTCCAGGGCCGTGAACGCCGGCAGCAGGTTGAACGTCTGGAAGACGTAGCCCAGGTTGCGGGCGCGGAAGCGGTCGCGCCCCGCCTCGGCCAGGCGGGTGACGTCGACGCCCTTGATCACCACCCGGCCGGAGTCGATCGTCGTGAGCCCGGCGATGGCGTTCAGCAGCGTGGTCTTGCCGCACCCACTGCGGCCGCGGACCACCACCTGCTCGCCGGCCGCCACCTCCAGGCGTGGCACGTCGAGGATAGGCAGCGGCGTGCCGTCGGGCTCGCGGTACGACTTCTTGACCTCTTCCAGCAACAGCATGCCCCAATGATAGCCGCTGCCGCGCACCCCCCCTAGCCGCCGCCAGCCGCCGAGCGGGCGTGGTCCGCCGACGAGGTGACGGTAGGGGAATGGGGAGATGGCCGGGGATGATGGCGATGGCGGGCTTGCGGGGCTTGCGTGTGCCGCGTCCGCCGGCGAGAAGCCCTCGCGGCTGAAACGTGCCGGCGCCGCCGCGGCCGTGTGATTCTGGCGGCCGTCGGGCTATCGAGGGCGACGCCTCCTTGTGCACGGGGCAAGCGGGCGAGTCACGGTCGCGTTGCCCTCAAACGGCCACGCCTAGCCGCCCGAAAGCTGCCGAGGTTGAGCTGACCGAAGCGGGTTACGCGGGATCGCGGTAGGATGGGTGCTTGCACCCATATTTTCGGTCTCCGCGGCGAGGTGATGACTTACTACGGTTGAGCACACATCGCCGCCGGCCCGTCCTTCTTCACGGTCATCACCCACGAACGTCGTTCGATCCACGTGAACGACTGAGCCCTTGTAGCGGATGGAGTGGGCGGGGGGCCCTCCGACTGACACCAAGAAGATGGGTGCGAGCACCTATCCTATGGACTTGTAACCAGTCCGCGGGTAACCGGGGTGTCGTCAATCCGGGACGAAGTGTGGCTGGGCAAGGCGACGTTGGAGATGGAACAGTTGGGCAAGCAAGCCAAGGTCAATCCAACCCTAATACATGCGGCGGTAGAGCGGGCGGAGTCAGTGGGGACCACATCCCGGACTAGAAGATGAGCAATAGATGACAAATGCAGACATCGACTATCTGCAGGAAAAGCTGGGCATCGTTCTTCCATCGCAATATGTTGATCTCATACTTGGCGAATACCCGTTCGAAGGCGAGCAGTGGGAAAACTGCCAACTCTGGCAGTCTTGTGACGTGGTAGTTAAGGACAATATACAAATGCGTAGACTCTGCCAGGACTGGAATGCAGCTTGGTTTACGTTTGGACACGACGGTGCTGGGAATATCTTCTTTCTAATGCCGCCTGAAACGAGCGACACGACAGTATATTGCAGAAATCACGAGACGACGGAGATAACGGCGGAAGCTGGCGACCTTGTCACTTGGTGTAACACTTGGACTCAGTCTTCGGTAGAAAACTCGGCAAACCCTTCGGCGACGAGCATTTGGCAAAAGTTGGTGCACTTGGCTACGGGCCAGTCAGTAAAGCGGCGATCGTCTTGAACAGGTGTCCCTTGTCGTGCCGTTCAAAAACTACTCCGTAGTCCGTAGTCCGTAGTCCGTAGTCCGTAGTCCGTAGTCCGTAGCGATGGGTGGTTCTGTCGGCGTGACGCTGGGTTCGCCGATGGGCTTGCCGCCGACAGGTTCACCCATCACTTGCGCCTGTATCTGCCACGCTCAGCGCCGCCCGCACTTGGCCGGTCTGCTCCACACCCGGGCATCCCCACGATCCCCAGCCATCCCCTCATCTCCCTACCGTCGTTCCGCCCAGGGCGGGGTTGCGGCTCGCCCGTGGCTTTGATGCCGGGCGGGAGGCGTTTAAGCTTGCGGCGTGCACAGCGAACCTCCAGCGGCGAGCCCCACGCGTTCTGCCCGCGACGCGGCGGTGGATTGGCTCTTGGGGCGGATCAACTACGAACGCGTGGCCGTGCTGCCCTACAACGAGCGGCAGCTTAAGCTCGACCGCATGCGGCAGCTGCTCACGCGGCTGGGCTCGCCCGACGCGGGGCTGCGGATCATCCACGTCGCGGGGACCAAGGGCAAAGGGTCGACCGCCGCGATGATCGCCGCGGTGCTGTCGGCCAGCGGCCGGCGGACCGGCGTGTACAGCTCGCCCCACCTGAAGCGGATCGAAGAGCGGTTCACGATCGACGGCCGGCCGATCTCTGCGGATGAGCTTGTCGGCTTGGTGCAACGCCTGCGGCCGGCAGTCGAGGCGATAGGCGCCGAGCCAGGCAACGAGGCGATGGACGCCGAGCCAGCAACCGAGGCGATGGGCGTCGAGCCAGCCAACGGCGCGATGCACGCCGAGCCGGGCGAAGCGGGCGGGCAGCCGACGTTCTTCGACATCACCACCGCCATGGCGCTGCTCTACTTCGCCGACCGCGGCTGCGACGCCGTGGTGCTAGAGGTGGGGCTGGGCGGCCGGCTGGACTCGACGAACGTCTGCTTGCCGGTGGTGTCGGTCATCACCAGCATCAGCCTGGACCACACCCGGCAGCTGGGCGGCACGCTGGGCGCCATCGCCGGCGAGAAGGCGGGCATCATCAAGCCCGGCGTGCCGGTCGTCAGCGGCGTCCGCTCTGCCGAGCCGCGTGGCGTGATCGCCCGCACCGCACGCGAGCGGGGCTGCCGCCTCATCGAGCCGCCCGCCGGCTACGCCGCTGGCTATCAGCTGGGCCTGCTGGGCGGGCACCAGGCGGCCAACGCGGCGGTCGCCCTGGCCGTGATCGACGAGCTGCGTGGCCAGGGCTGGGCGATCTCCGACCGGGCCCGCCGCGACGGGTTGGCCGCCGCCCGGCTGCCCGCGCGGGTCGAGCGTTTCCCGGCCGTGCCCGGCGCCAGGCCGGCCGTGGTGGTCGATTCGGCCCACAACGACGCGTCGGCCGCGGCGCTGGCCGCGGCGGTCGAGCCGCTGGCCCTGCTGGCGTCGCGGACGCTCATCGCCGCTGTGAGCCGCGACAAAGACCTGCCGGCGATCGCACGCGCGTTGGCGCCGGCGTTCGGGCGGGTCATCGCCACGCGGTTTGTCGAAAACCCGCGTGCCGTGCCGCCCGCGTCGCTCGCCGAGGTGTTTCGCGAGGCGGGCGCCGGGCGGGTGGCGACTGCCGACGACCCGGCATCGGCGTGGCGGCTGGCCAACGAACAAACCCCGCGTGACGGGCTGGTCGTCATCGCGGGGTCATTCTTCATCGCGGCCGAACTGCGGCCCGTCGTGGCGGGCGGGTAGCGGCCGTT
>JBCCQL010000270.1:0-5023 GCA_039024355.1 Planctomycetota bacterium | reverse complement strand
CGCGTGGGCCTTGGCTAGCGCCGGCGCCGTAGGCGAGGCGCCGGCGAGCGTTGACGAATCCGGCCGGCGCACCCACCAGGCCCACCACGAAGAAGCCGCCCCCGCGGCGACCGACCAACCGGCGCGCGACTCGTTCGCAGGAGAAGTTTGTCTTGGCGGTTCGCATTTACTCCCTCGCCAAAGAGCTCAACCTCGACAGCAAAGAGCTGGTCGATATCTGCAACCGCGCCGGTGTGCCGGACAAGGGCTCTGCGCTCGCGAGCCTGTCCGACGACGAAGTGGCGACGGTCAAGAAGTTCATGAGCGGCGGTGGCGATGCGCCCGCGAAGCCCGCCGCCAAGGCGGGCCCGCCGCCGGTCGAGCGGCCAAGGGAGCGGCCGCGTGGCGACCGGATGAAGGTCATTGTCACGCCAAAGCCGGCGATGCCGACGCGGCGGAAAGAAGCGGCGCCGCCGGAAGAGGCCCCGCAGCCGGAGGCGGCCGAAGCCGCGGCGCCCGCCGAACAGACCGAAGCCGCCGAGGCGGCGAGCAGCGCCAGTGACGCTCCGCAGGCCGCCACCCCCGGCGCCACGCCGGCGGGCAGCGAGGCGGCTGGCCGGGCGGGCAGCGCGCCCCTGGCGGGCATGGTCCGCCGGGAAGACTACATCGGCCCCGGCGGCGCGGGCGGGCGGCCGCCGGTGGTGGGCGCCGGCGGCAAAAAAGACCAGGGCAAGAAGAAGGGCGACGCCCCCAAGCCCCGCCCCGTGGTGGGCCGCTTCGCGGCGATGCCCACGCCCAGCCAGCCCGCCAAGCCCGCGGCCAAGAAGACCGAAGAGCCGACGCAGAAGCCGGACATGAAGCTGCCGACCGACGTGCTCAGCGGCAAGTCGGGCGGGCGGCCGCTAGCCAACATCCTCCGCCGGACCGAGCGGACGCTCGAAGCCGAGAAGCTGAAGGAGCGCTCCGGCCGCCCCGGCGGCAAGCTAGGCGAGGGCGACGACGGCAAGGACAAGCGCACCCGCACGGGCCGCCCCATGCTGGGGGGACGCGAGGCGCGTCAGGCCGGCCGCACACGCGGGCCGGGCCGCTCGGCGCCCATCCGCTCACGCCGCCGCCGCCGCACGGGCGTCAACACCGCCGCCCCGCGGAACGAGCGGATCGAGGTCCAGCTGCCCTGCACCATCCGCCAGCTCTCCGAGGCGGCGGGCGTCCAGGCGCGGGACATCCAGAACATCCTCCGCGAGGAGGGCCTGGGCCTGGCGGAGATCATGATCAACGCCACGATGGACCCGGAGCTCACGGAGCTGGTCGCCGCGGAGCTGGGCTGCGACGTCGACTTCATCCAGCCCGAGACGCTCGAAGACAAGGTCCTGAAGCGGCTCGACAGCATCGAGGACGCCGCCGAAGACCTGGCGACGCGGGCGCCCGTGGTGACGTTCCTGGGCCACGTCGACCACGGCAAGACGACCCTGCTGGACAAGCTGATCGGGATCGATGTCGCGGGCGGCGAGAGCGGCGGCATCACCCAGCACATCCGCGCCTACCGGATCGACAACAGCGGCAAGCCCATCGCGTTTGTCGACACGCCGGGCCACGAGGCCTTCACCGAGATGCGCTCGCGTGGCGCGAACGTCACGGACATCGCCGTGCTGGTGGTGGCCGCCGACGACGGTGTGATGCCCCAGACCGAGGAGGCCATCAGCCACGCCCGCGCGGCGGAGGTGCCCATCGTCGTGGCGCTGAACAAGTGCGACCTGCCGGGCGTCGACATCAACAAGGTCATGGCGGACCTGGCGGCCAACGAGCTGCAGCCCAGCGAGTGGGGCGGCGACGTCGAGGTGGTCCAGACCAGCGCCCTGACCGGCGACGGGCTCGACACGCTGCTCGACACGCTGCTGACCGTCGCGGAGCTGCACGAGTACCAGGCCAACCCCAAGCGGGCCGCCGTGGGCGCCTGCCTCGAGGCCCGCCAAGACTCGGACATGGGCGTCGTCTCCAAGATGATCGTCCAGAAGGGCACGCTCCGCGTGGGCGACGTCATCGTCTGCGGCGACGCCCACGGCAGGGTCAAGGCGATGGTCGACCCGCTCGACCCGATGGCCACCATCGAAGAGGCCGGCCCCAGCCGCCCGGTCGACCTGCTGGGCCTGGACGTCGCGCCCGTGGGGGGCATGCAGTTCTACGTCCTGGACGACATCGGCCAGGCCCGCGAGATCGCCCAAGACCGCGGCGACCAGATGCGCTCCGCCGAGCTGCTGGGCTCCGGCTTCCAGCAGGTGACGCTCGACACGCTGTACGACCGCCTGGAGGGGGCCGACGAGGTTCAGACGCTCAACCTGATCCTCCGCGCCGACACCCGCGGGTCGATCGAGGCCATCAAGAAGGAGCTGGGCAAGCTCGAGCACCCGGAGGTCAAGCTGCGGGTGCTGCAGGCCAGCGTCGGCGGCGTGACCGAGGCGGACATCCAGCTGGCCAACGCGTCGAAGGCCATTGTCGTGGCCTTCAACGTCGTGCCGGACGACCGCGCACGGGCCCTGGCCGACCACACCGGCGTAGAGATCCGCCGCTACAGCATCATCTACAAGATCACCGACGAGCTACGCGACGCCATCGAGGGCATGCTGCGGCCCGAGCAGCGCGAGGTAGAGCTGGGCCGGGCCCTCATCCAGGTGGTGTACAAGATCAGCCGCGTCGGCTCCGTAGCGGGCTGCCGGGTGCTGGCCGGCGTCGTGGAGCGTGGCGCCCGCGCGCGGGTAGTCCGCGACAACACGATCGTGGGCGACTACCCGATCGAGACCCTCCGCCGGGAGAAGGACGACGCCAAAGAGGTGCGCGAGGGCTACGAGTGCGGCATCAAACTGGCCGGGTTCAACGACATCAAAGAGGCGGACTTCCTCGAAGTCTACAAGGTCGAAGAGATCAGCCGGTCCTTCGACGACTAGGCGCTTGCGGCGGCCAGGCGCTAGTTGGGAGGCGCTAGCGGTCTTCCTACGAGCCGTTTTCCCAACCCAAAAACTAGCGCCCAGCGCCTACCACCCAGCGCCTGACCATGTCCTCCCGCCGCACCGCCAAAGCCGCCGAGGCCATCCGCGAGGTCGTCAGCATGGCGATCTTGACCGACATCCAAGACCCGCGTGTGTCGGACGTGACGGTGACCTACGTCGAGGTCTCGCCCGACCTGCGGGCGGCCAAGGTGCACGTCTCCGTGATGGGCGACGACGCCAAGCAACGCCTCTGCCTGCACGGCCTGGAGAGCTGCGCGGGCTACCTGCAGAGCAAGGTGGGCGACCGGATCGACACCCGCTACACGCCGCGGCTGAAGTTCGAGCTGGACATGGGCGTCAAGAACTCGATCGCCATCGCCAAGGTGTTGAGCGAGGTGCTGCCGCAAGACACGCCGGCCGACGAAGATCAGGCCGGCGACGGGCCGCCGGCGGATCAGCCCGACAGCGGAATCGCGTAACGCAGCCGCCGCTCGGCATGGGCCGCTCGGCCGATCGGCCCCTTGCCCCTGCCCTGCCCCATCACGCCGCGAGCCGCGGCGGGCGACCACCACCAACGACACCACGAACCTCCAACCGCCCCGCCCCATGGCCGCCCTCAACCGCGCCGACAAGATCAAGAAGCTGGTCGCGTCGCTCAAGAAGCACTACAAGCCGGCGCCGCCGGCGGCGGAGCAGCCGCTGTTCGAGTGCCTGCTCCTGGCCTGCCTGCTAGAGGACTCGCCACGCGAGGCGGCACAGAAGGCGTTCGAGACGCTCCAGACGCAGTACTTCGACTGGAACGAGGTCCGCGTCAGCACCCGCCGCGAGCTGGCCGAAGCGATGAAGGGGCTGACCGACCCCGACCGGGCCGCGGACCGGCTGCGGACCACGCTGCAGAGCGTCTTCGAGACGTTCTACCAGTTCAGCCTCGAACCGATGAAGAAGCAGAACCTGGGCGTCTCGATCAAGCAGCTGGAGAAGCTGCCGGGCGTCACGCCGTTCGCGGTGGCCTACGTGGTGCAGAACGCGCTGGGCGGCCACTCCATACCGGTCAACCGCGGCCTGCTGCTGGCGCTGCGGACGATCGAAGTCATCACCGACGCCGAGGCCGCCGCCGGCACGGTGCCGGGCCTAGAGCGGGCGGTGCCCAAGAACAAGGGCGTCGAGGTCGGTTCGCTGCTGCACCAGCTGGGCGTCGAGGTGGGCAAGAACCCGTACGGCCCGGCCGCCCGGCAGCGGCTGCTGTCGCTGGACCCCGGCTGCAAAGACCGCCTGCCCAAACGCCCGCCGAAGCCAAAACCCGAGCCTGAGCCCAAACAAAAGCCGCCCACCGCCAAAGCGCCGCCGGTCAAGCCCGCCGCCGCGCAGGCCAAACCCGGCGCCGCGCAGGCCAAACCCGCCGAGGGGAAGGCCAAGCCGGCGCCCGCCCCGCCGCCGAAAACGCCGGCGCCCGCCAAGCCGGCAAGCGGCAAAGCCGCGGCCGCCAAGAGCAAGCCGGCCGCCAAGCCCGTCAAGAAGCCGGCGCCCGCCGCGAAGAAGCCCGCCCCGGCGAAGAAGGCCGTCAAAAAGAAGGTGCTGAAAAAGGTCGCCAAGAAGAAGGCCGCCACCAAGGCGCCGGTCAAGAAAAAGGTGGTCAAGAAGCCGGCGACCAAGAAAGTAGCGAAGAAAGCCGCCAAGAAGCCGGCCGCCGCGAAAAAGAAAACGGGGGCCGCGAAGCGCAAGCCCCGCTAGTTGACCCGCGTCCGAGCCAACCGCCAGGGGCCCCTCGATGAAGCGATCGGCCGCCGAGACCCTTCTCCTCCTCGCAGCGTTTCTGCTTAGCGGTGTCCCGCCCCGGGCCGCCGCGGACGATGACCCGTTCACGCCGCCCGCGGCCGATGCTCCGAACTCCACGCCGGAAGCAAAGGCAGGAGGAAGCCGGCCGGTCCCCGACACCGAGCTAGACAACGCCGAATTAGACAACGCCGAGCCGAACGGCGCCGAGGCGGCTGACACCGAGCTGGCCGGCTCCACGCTCAGCGAAGCCGACCGCGACCGCGTCGCCGCGGCGGCCTCGTTCG
>JBCCQL010000269.1:0-5044 GCA_039024355.1 Planctomycetota bacterium | reverse complement strand
GCCGCCGAGAAGTTTGCCGAGATCAAGGAGGCCAAGGAGGCGGCCGAGGCGTCGGAGTCTGAGTCCGACGAAGAGGCCGAGGACGAAGAAGAGAAGGACGGCGACGAGGCCAAGGAAGACAAGGAGGAGGAAGACGAGGAGAAGGAGAAGGAGAAGGAGAAGTCCGCCGCCGAGGCCGCGTCGGATGAAATCAAGAAGCTGAAGGCAGAGATCAGCCTCTACGAGGCCGAGTTCAAGCACAAGGTGTTCGAGTACCGCAAGCAGCTCGAGGCGCAGCTGCTGATGCTGGAGAAGACCAAGCTGGACCGCCGGATCGAGGCCGAGCGTGTGGCCGAGGCCAAGGCGAACATGACGCGTGAGCGGGACCGGCTGAAGCTGGAGTACGACATCTCGAAGCTGCGTCGCGAGTTCGAGAAGCAGGCGCTCGAGGCGGAGCTGACCGAGCTGGCCGCCGAGAAGCGGCGGATCGAGGCGCAGATGTCGGTCGAGACCGCCAAGGAGTCGCTCGAAGACCGCGTGCTGGGCGAAGAGGAGTACCCGGACGAGCCGTTCGAGGACGGCGTCCTGTCGATCAGCACCCGCCGCATCGAGCTCAACGGGCCGATCATGACCGGCGCGGCGGACTACGTCTGCCAGCGGCTGGACTACTTCAACAACCAGTCGTCCAAGCCCATCTTCATCGTCATCGACAACTGCCCGGGCGGGTCGGTGATCGAGGGCTTCCAGATCGTGCAGCGGATGCAGCAGAGCGAGGCGCCCGTGCATGTGGTGGTCAAGCGTTTCGCGGCCAGCATGGCGGCCTGCATCACGACGCTGGCGGACCACTCGTACTGCTACCCCAACGCCATCATCCTGCACCACCAGGCCAGCTCGGCGCTGGTCGGCAACGGCCGGTCGATGGAAGACCAGAAGAAGATGTTCGACGAGATCTCGCACCGGCTGCTTGGCGCGGTCGCCAAGAAGATCGGCACGACCGAGCAGGAGTTCGTCGACGCGATGTACGAGAACCGCGTGTCGGGCGACTGGGACGTCTTCGGCAACCAGGCCGTCGAGATGAAGTGGGTTGGCGCCGTGGTGGATGAGATCTGCGAGGAGAGCATCCGCAAGCGGCCCACCGGCATGCGGTCCTCGCCGCTGCGGTTCTTCGGCCTCTCCACCGAGGAGCAGCCCGGCGCCGACGCCCAGGGCCAGAACTACCTGGAGCGCTACGAGGCCACGCTGGTTGAGGAGACCGACGCCAAGGGCCGGCCCTTCGTCAAGCTGCCCCGCATCAGCCCGATCGACGCGTGGCTGATCTACAACCCGGACGGCTACTACCGCTACTGAGCCGGCCGGCAAGTTGAAGCGAGAACCTAGCCGCGTGGGCGCCCGCCGCCCACGCGGCTTTTTTCATCGCGCATACGCGTGGACCGCAACACCCACGCCGCTGCGGCGGCGCTTAGCAACGGGATCAGCCCCGGGCTATGCGTCGAGGACAGCAAACAGACGCGCAGCGTGCAGCGGCGTGCCGCCCACGATTTCTGCCGCCGCCGACGCGTCGCCCTCGACGACCGACACCGCGGTGTAGGCGTCGCCCTCGGGCCGCCGGTGCACGTGCAGCTTGCGGCCCGGGATGTCCACAACCCAGTACTCCGGCACGCCGCCGCGGGCGTAGATGCGGGCCTTCTGCCCCAGGTCGTTAGCGAGCGAAGAATCGGCCACTTCGATGACCAGCGCGATATCACCCTCCGCGGGGTGGCGGGTCGCACGGCTGAACGCCCGGAAGATGACGACGTCTGGCTCGGGCTCGCTGCTGCTGGGGTGGATCTCGATCGGGCTTTGGATGCTGACCCGGTAGGCCTGGCGATCAAAGCTATCCACAGCCCAGTAGTTCAGCTCGTCCACGATCACGGCGTGCGGCGGTTTCGTCGGGCGCATGTTGGTCAGCACCCCTTCGAGCAGCTCGAGCTTCGGCCGCGCGTGCCCGCCGGTTTCGAAGCAGCCGGCCTCGACCATCGCGTTGTACTGCTCGATCGACAAGCGGTAGACGCGGCTCGGGACCGGCGCACAATTCTCCGCCGCGCCCGACGGGGGCGGCGCCGTACCGGCTGGGGCCGCGGGGGGCTGGTGGGCGGTGCTCATAATCGTGCCGGTCGGTGACAAGGGCGATGGGCGTAACGAGCTACGACTCAGCCGGAATTATACACCGCGGCCATTACAGCAACGCGTGCGGCCCTCACAGCAACGCGTCCAGCTCATCAACGAGCGCCTCGAAGTGATCCAGCGCCGTCTCCACCGGGGCCGGGCTCTGCATGTCGACGCCCGCGTCCTTGAGCAGCTCCAGCGGGTACTTGCTGCAGCCGCCCTTGAGCAGCGAGAGGTAGTCCGCCAGCTCTTGCTTGCCGCCGCCCAGCACCCGCTGCGACAGGGCGATGGCGGCCGACAGGCCCGTGGCGTACTTGTAGACGTAGAACGCCCGGTAGAAGTGCGGGATGCGGAGGCACTCCAGCTCCAGCTCGTCATCGATCACAAAGCCGCTCTCGGCCTTCGGGCCGAAGTACGCCTCGAGCAACGCGCGGTACTCCCGCTTGAACCGCTCGACGGTGAGCGGCTCGCCCGCCTCGGCCAGCTCGTGGGTCACTTTCTCGAACTCGGCGAACATCGTCTGGCGGATGATCGTGCCGCGGATGGCGTCGATGTCGCGGTTGATCAGGTAGGCGCGCTCCTGGTCGCTCTTGGCCCGGTCCATCAGGTAGCGGCTCAGCAGCTGCTCGTTGAAGGTGCTGGCCACCTCGGCGACGAAGATGGTGTAGTCGTAGTACTCGAACGGCTGGCTCCTGGCCGAGTAGTAGCTGTGCATCGAGTGCCCCGCCTCGTGGGCGAGCGTGAAGACGTCGTCCAGCACCTCCGGCTTGAAGTTCATCAGGATGTAGGGGTCGCCGTCGAACGTGCCGGCGCTGAAGGCGCCGGACTGCTTGCCCTTGTTCGGGCAGCGGTCGCACCAGCGGCCGCGGAGGCCCTCCCCCAGCACGGCGCCGTACTCCTTGCCCAGCGGCGCGACCGAAGCCACCACCTTCTTGACCGCCTGGTCCCACGTGTGGCGTGCGTCCAGCTCGGAGATGATGGGCACGTAGGTGTCGTAGTGGTGCAGCTCCTTGAGCTTCATCGCCCGCCGGCGGACGCCCAGGTACTTGTACACCGCCGGCAGCTTGCCGCGGACCGCGGCGATGAGGTTGTCGTACACGCCCGCCGGCACGTTGTCCGCGAAGAGCGACGCCCCGCGCGCCGACGCGTAGCCCCGCGCCTTGGCGTAGTAGATGTCCTTCTGGATCGAGCCCTTGAGCGTGGCCGCCAGCGTGTTCTCGTGGCCGGCGAACCGCTCGTAGAATTGGTGGAACGCCCGCTTGCGGACCGCCCGCTTGGGCGAGTGCAGCAGCGCCGAGAAGGTCGCCTGCGACAGCTCGACCGCTTCGCCCGACCCGTCCTTGATCATGCCGAAGGTCATGTCCGCGTCGGTCAGCTGGCGGAAGGCATGGCCCGCGGCGCCGGCCATCTCGCCCTGCATGGCCAGCAGCCGCTCCTCGCCCTTGGTGAGCGTGTGCGGCTTGTAGCGCACCAGCCGCTCGAGCATCAGCCGGTACGGCGCCAGCTGCTTGGCGGCCAGCAGCTTCTTGAGCTTCGCGGCGGAGATGGCCAGCACCTCCGGCCGGATGAAGCTGGCCAGCTCCCCGGCGCGGGTGGCGGCCGCCTGCAGCCGGCCGACCATCGCCTGGTAGTCGCTGTTGGCCTGGTCCTCGGCCGACTTGAGGAAGGCGTACGCGCCGAGCCGCTCCGCTTGGCGGTCCATCTCGCTGTCGAACTTCAGGCACTTGGCAAGCACCGCGGGCCCGTCCGCCAGCTTGCCGCGGAACTCCCCGTACACGCCGATCCGCTTCTCCCACTTCTTGAACGCCTTCTCCCACGCGGCGTCATCGGCGAAGAGCGAAGAGAGGTCCCACGTGTCGGCGGGCTTGACCTTGGAGCGGGGCGGGAGGGTTCTTGCCATTGCGGAGTTCGGATTGCGGGATGCGGAATACGCGCAAGCGATTTGTCGGCTCACGCAAAGTCAAAAACCTCGTTGCCGATTGCAACCCACGGACGGGCTAGGAGCAACGCCTGCGCGTCATTCCGCAATCCGCACTCCGCAATCCGCATTCGCCTCACCACCGCCACACCGCGGTGCCCCAGCTCAGGCCGGCGCCGAAGCCGCACAGCATCAGGTCGTCGCCGCGGGCGATGCGGCCCTCGCGTAGGCTCTCGTCCAGGGCGATCGGGATGCTGGCCGCGGAGGTGTTGCCGTAGCGGTCGAGGTGCTTGACTACCCGGTCGGCGGCGATGCCCATCGACTCGGTGGCGGCGTCCAGGATGCGGGCGTTCGCCTGGTGCAGGAGCCAGAGCTTGATCTGGTCGCGGCCGGCGCCCGAGGCGTCGAGCACCTGGGCGAAGGAGTCCTCCAGCAGGCGGACCGCCCACTTGAAGACGGGCCGCCCGTCCATCTGCATGTACCACGGCGCCGACGCGTCGGGGCCGACCGCCTGGGCGACGCCCGCCGTGAACGGCGCCTTGACCCCGCCGACGGGGCGGATCAGCAGCTCGGCGCCCGAGCCGTCCGCCCCCAGCGTGTACGAGAGCAGCCCCTGGTCGTCCTCGCCGGCGGCCAGCACCACGGCGCCGGCGCCGTCGCCGAACAGCGGGTAGGTCTTCTTGTCGTTGGGGTCCAGCGTGCGGGTGTTCAGGTCGGCGCCGATCACCAGCACGTGCCTGGCGGTGCCCGCCCCGATGAACTGGGCGCCCGTGATCAGCGCGTACATAAAGCCCGCGCACGCGGCCACAACGTCCATGGCCGGGCAATTCAGGCCCAGCTTGTCCTGCACGATCGACGCCGACTGCGGCAGCAGGTAGTCCGGCGTGAACGTGCCGAGCAGCAGCAGGTCGATCTCGCCCTTATCGACGCCGGCGGCGGCGGGAGCCCCCCCCCCGGCCGGGCACGGCCACGCGCGGGGGGGCCCATCCCGCGGGGCGGGGG
>JBCCQL010000268.1:0-5050 GCA_039024355.1 Planctomycetota bacterium | reverse complement strand
CGCTGGCACGCCTGTGGACCGCGGCGCCGCCACCTGAGTGGTTTGCTCTTCCTTGGCCACAAGCACATCGGTCTTCGCGACGCCATACAGGGAAGCGGCCACTAGCAGCGACGCGGCGACAAAGCCACCCATTGCCCACGCCGCCTTGCGAGAGCCCCCGCCGGCGGCAGCAGCCGGCGCCGCCGCGGCGCCTTCTGCGGGCGCCGGGGCCGTGCCGGGCGCGGCGTCTTCCACCGTTGCGTACAATGCCCCGTGCTCGGCCAGCAGGATCGCGTGGACCTGGCAGAACTCTAGGAAGCGAGTTCGCCGGTCGGCGTCGGTTTCTAGCAGCCGCTGGAGCTCGGCCGCCTGGCCCTCGTCGAGGGAGCCATCGAGTAGCTGGCTGAGCAGCGCGGCGAATCGAGTGTTCTCTGCAGAGGGCATGGCTGTCGGGCCGTTTCGGCCACATAAGTCCGGCGGGCCTTCGCCGGGCACGTTGGTGGTGGGAAGCACCGCTTATCACGCTGCCGCCAGCAGCCCGAGTAAAGTTGCAGCGTGAGCTACCGGCGGGTTTGTTTCGCGTTGCGCGGGGGTGGGGTGACGCGGGCGCCGTCTGCCGGGTGCTGCTGCGTCGTGATCCGTGACGCCAGCCCGGCCGCCGGCCTTGCCGGTTTTAAGCCTACCACGCCGTTGGTGTTGAGTATCGGCGCTGGGCTGCGTAGGTCTGTGGGTTTGTTCAACTGGCGTCGGCGAAGCCCGACCTCCGCTTGACGCAGGCGATCAGCGACTTGCGTCCTCGGTAGAGCACCTGCGAGATCGCGTTCGCGCTGCGGTCGAGCCGCCGGGCGATCTCGGACACCGCCAGCCCTTCGAGGTAGCGGAGCCCGATGACCTTCAGCAGGCTCGGGCTGAGCGATTCGAGGCACTTGGTGAGCAGCTGCCGACGGCTTTCGTGCAGGTCGTCGAGCTGGCGGGCTTCGGACTCGAGGGCGTCGACCAAGGCGTCGCTAAACACCAGCTTCTCGCGGAACTGCTTCTGCCTGTGGGTGCGGAACTGGAAGTAAGCCACGCGGAAGGACCAGGCCTTGAAGCTGCTGCCCGACTCGAACTTGGCGGACTCTCGCCAGAGGACGATGTTGACCTCCTGCAGGATGTCGTTCGCGTCGTTCACGTTGCCGACAAGCGACAAGATGTAAGCGAACAAGCGGGGCTGGAACTGCGTGATCAGCTCGACAAACTCGTCGGTCGCGCCGTGCTGATCTGGCATGCGTCATTTTGAGGTCAGGTTGTACTGCAGCGCGGTGGTGTCGTCGGTGCCGACCGTGATTTTCACGGTGCTGTCGTAGCCGTACCGATGCGGCAGGATGTTGTCGAATGGGTTCTGCACGTCCGTCGGCTTCAGCCGCGGGTCGGGCTTGCTCTTCCGCATGGCAAAGATCCGGACCGTCTTTAAGCCGGTCTCTACCTCGCCGGAGAAGGCGCCCTGCGTAACGTCAAGGCTTGTTCCGACGGTCCCGTCGCCCGGGTCAAACTCGATGCGGGCGTCGTCCAGCGGCTGGCCGTCGAGCGTCACCGACCCGGCTACCAACGCGGTGTCGGGGCCGCGTTGGCAGCCCACGGTTGCGGCCAGCGCTGCGGAGGCAAGGAGCAAGCCTCCTAGCTTGTTTGGCGTCATCATCAGCAGTCGCTCTGGTGTTTTCAGGAGTCGTCACGGATAGCCACGCCGTCGTCGCGGGTAGCGAACGCCGCGAGGGTGGCGAGCGAGGTGGCGTCGCTCAGGAAACGGCAAGACCCGTCGGCGAACATCGTGTTCACCCCTTCCGGGTGGGCCGAGTTCAGCGGGATGTTGGTGCCGATCACACCGACGCCCGTGAGGCGGCTGTCTGAGCTCGGGGCGCCGAACTCTTCACGGTACCGCCAGCCGGTTTTTTGGTTGATCGCATAACGGACCGTGGTGGACTGGTGGGCACGCCAATCTTGGCCGTTCCCCTGGCCGGGGCGGATGGGCGTGTTTTTGTTCGACCCCAGCATCCAGCCGTAGGCCACCCCGGTGGCGATGGGCAGCGCCCTGCCGATGTCTGTGAGGATAAAGTCGTTCTGCTCGCTCACCATCATGGTTTTTGTGGTGCCGTCGGTGATGTTACGGATCCCGATCGCGCCGCCGGCGAACAGCACACCCCCAGCGCTCGACATGCCGAACTGGCCGCGGGCTTTCCGCTCTTCGTTGAAGCCGATGATGTCAAACTCTTGCTGGTCTTCCTGCGGGATTGCAAACCCAGAAATCCCGGCGTAGTGGTTGGTCATCACGCTCGGCGGGATTACCCCGGCGGTGAAGGATGGGTTGTCGTTGGGCGTCTTTTCAACCAGCTCCGACGACGGGCACTGGTAGATCTCGATGCGGGCGTCGCCGACCACCTGGTAGTTGTAGCCGTTCGGCCAGCCGGACCCCTGGTTCGTAACGGCCCCGTTTGCGTCTTCGCCGAACAGCATGTTGTCGAAGATCGCTCCCTCTTCTACGTACGGCAGCAGCCACACGGTCCAGGCGCTGCCCCAGGTCTCTTCGGTGGCGCGTCCCAGCGGCGCCTCATCGGTGTGCCCGCCGTGCGGGAACCGGTTCTTCGCGCTGTGGAAGTTCTGCATGCCCAGGCCGATCTGCTTGAGGGCGTTCAAGCAGGTGGAGCGACGGGCGGCTTCCCGGGCGGCCTGCACCGCGGGGAGCAGCAGCGCGATCAGGACGCCAATAATTGCGATGACCACCAGGAGCTCGACCAGCGTAAAACCGTGCCTGCCCGACGTCGTGTTGGTGCGTGTTGACGGCTGCGAGCGCATAAAGAGTTCTCCAGGTTCAGGCGCGGTTGCGAGGGGTACGCAAGACGCTCAAAGGCCTCGAAGGATTTGCCAGGGGCTGCAAGCTACAGCCCTCGTCTGGATTTCTGCTTGTTCCTGGCGGCTGTGGCGCCGCGGTCAACGTCGCGTTGACGCTGCGGCCTTCCGCCCGCGGCGCGGCGTCGCGAGCGCGGCCGCGGCGACAACGGCCAGGCCGAGTCCGCCCGGCTCGGGGGCGAAGATGGTTGACACCGGCTGGCCCGCGGCGATCAACGCCTCGTGCAGCAAGAACAGGTCGACCAGGTCCGTGATGCCGTCGGAGTTTAAGTCGCCGTTCATGATACGGTCGAGTTCGGTCGCGTGGCCCGTGGTGTACCAGCCCGCCTGCATCGCCGCGACGTCGGCCGCATCCACGAAGCCGTCCTGGTTCACATCGCCGGCCACCCCGTTCGGCGTCTGTGCGCCGGCGGTCAGGCGGTAGATCACGCTGTCGGTTCCGTTGTTGAAGTCGAACCTGTCGGGGCCGCCGATGATGTAAAGCTCGTTGTTTTCGTCCTGGGCGATGCTCCAGATCCGCTCCGGGAGGGGCTCGCCCCCCACGTCGATCCGCAGCTGGAAGAAGTCGTCGCGGCTCGAAGAGCTGTCGGTCGAGGGGTCGCCGTAGTACAGCTCGACGACGTTGGTCGACTGCGTAAAGCTCTCGCCAAAGTCGGCGAAGACGTACATGCCTTCGAGCTCGGGGATGGCGTCGCCCCGGTAGACGAAGCCGCCCACCACGAGGTTCGACTCCGAAACCTCGCCGTCGAAGTGCAGCAGCTCGAACACCGGGTCGATCGACCCGCCGACGGGCTGGCCGCCCACCGTGCCCTCGCGGTTGGGCCAGCCGTAGTTGCCGCCGTTGACAACCAGGTTGATCTCTTCACGCGACGCGCTGCCTACATCGCCGAGCCAGACGTCATCGGTCTCGGCGTCGATGTTGATGCGGTAGTTGCTGCGGAAGCCGTAGGCGAAGATCTCGCCGGGTGTGGCGGGGTTGCCGTCGGTGGCGAAGGCGTTGTTGGGGTTGATGCGGTAGGCGCCGTTGCTGCTGATGGGGTCTTGGCTGGTGGGGTTCTGCGACGGCTCGAGCGGGTCGATCCGCAGCACCGTGCCGAACACGCTGGTTGTGTCTTGGGCGAAGTTGACGTTGCCGCCGCCGTCGCCCGAGGCGAGGTAGAGGTAGTTTTGCGAGTCAAACGCCATGTCCACGACGTTGTGAATCGACCCCTCCTGCTGCACACGCAGCACCTCCCGCCGGATGACGTTGTCGCCCGGCTCGAGCACGGCGGGGTCGTTGCCCAGAACCAGAGAGGTGGCGTTCAGGTCGGTCACCTGCCACTCGTAGATGACGTTCTGGTGGTTGTTGCCGGTGCCGAAGTCGGCCGGCGCAGTGCCGGTGAACTCATTGGTGCGGGTGTAGAACCGCCCGAAGCCCGGCAGGTCGGTGCTGAAGAAGTTGGGGTGCGCCGCGACGCTGGTCGGCCCGATGCCGGCGCTCGCCGTGAGGGTCACCGCGTTGTTGGTGTCCAGGTACGCGCCGGGCTCGACCGTGCCGTCGGCGTTGACCAGCCGGAGCACGCCACCGAGGGTCAGCACCAACTGGCGCCCGTCGCCCAGCGGGGTCATGTCGAGGGCCGAGAGCTGGTCGACCCCGTTGATGTCGCCGGCAAAGCCCGTGGCGAAGGTTTCGAGCCGCACCGTGATCGTGCCGACCGGCACCTCGGCGCTGCTGCGCTGGGCCGCCACGCAAGCTACGAGTACCACGGAGTAAAAAGAAAACCGCCTCAACATCGCACGCGCCAAAGCTCTACCCTTTGCCTTTCTGTCCACGCAACTCGATCAGCAGCCAGCAGCCGCTGCATGCCAAGCATCGTTGCGATCGAAACCAGCTTGACGGTCTGGTCCACGGTCTCGCCTGCCGCTCGGGCATGACTCCCTGTCGCTTAAGCAAACTGTCGCTTGAGCAAGCGCCTCTCGCCCAATTCCTAAACGCGTCGCCCACGCCGCCAGCCAGCAAGGCTGAGGGCCAGCGTCAAGCAACCCCGCGGGCGGCCCTGGAGCGGTCGCCGCGGCGCCAGAGCCCTCCTCGCTGGTTTGCTTGACGCTGGCCCTCAGCCTTGCGGGCTGGCGGCGTGGGCGACGCGTTTAGGAATTGGGCGAGAGGCGCTTGCTCAAGCGACAGTTTGCTTAAGCGACAGGGAGTCAT
>JBCCQL010000267.1:0-5083 GCA_039024355.1 Planctomycetota bacterium | reverse complement strand
CGGCGGGGGCCTCGCCGCGTGTGAGGCGCGTGTCTCGGTTGGTGTCGAGCTTCAGCAGCAGAAGCCGCAACGCGTCCGCCCCGCGGAACTCGCGGTCCATGGTTTGCTCGATAGGCTTGGCGGGCGTGTCGGGCGTGAGGGCCTTGGCGAACTCGGTGGCGGACAGGGCGCCGTCGCCGTCGCGGTCTCCCCGCCGCAGAAGCCGGTCGTACAGCCGCCGGTTGTCGTTGGTCACCTCGTCGGCGGTCACCAAGCCATCGCTGTTGGCGTCGAGCTGGCCGAACAAGCGGTCGCCGGCGACGGGCGCCGGCGGGCCGGACCCGGCTTGGCCACCTTGCTGGTACTGCGCCGCGGCCAGGGTGGGCAGCGTCGCCAGAATCAGCCAACAAGCGATAGGCGTGCGGGGCACAGCTGAGCGGGGCAGAGCCGGGCGACGCGTGGCGGCCGTCGTGGTCATGGCGGTGGTGGTTTGCTGGTGGGTAGGCGGCGGGCTGGTCGTGTTGTTTGCAGCGGTGGAGCCTGCCGCGGCGGTCGGCCGGGTGGCGCCGGCCCCGCTAGCAGTGTAACCCCGCGGGGCCGCCCGGGTTCCGCTGGGTTGCCCCGCCGCCACACCGTTGCCCTGCCGCAACGCCGGCCGGGCGGGCTGCTGTTGCCCCAAAACAACCGCCTGGCATACGATCGTGACACCCCGAAAAGTGGGCGTCTTAGCGCTGACTGGCTTTTTGGCGAATGGCTCCATCGCCGGCCGGGGGCCTGACGATGTTAGCTGCTGTCCGGCCCGGGTCTGTCACCCCGCCACGCCCACACACCCTGCAACACAACAAGCCCTTCAGCAAAACTCGGAGCAAAAGACACCACGAAAAGAGCACGACGCCGGCCCGGACGCCACTCGTCGATTCGCCGCTCGCCCAGCGAACAGGCTGCATGAAATCAGCAGAGCGGCCGCATGGAAGATGCTGCCACGTCGAACCGGCGAACACGCCGAGGCGACCGGCGCCGTTGGATGGACCCTGTCCCCGGCATGCGTGCAACCCACGGACTTTGGCCCCCGGCACGCCGGACCATTTCCGCCGCACGCCGCTGCCGACGCACCAAACGCGAGACGCACCACCACAACCCGACGGCCTGAAGCCCGGCGATCCTCGGCGCAATACGACGGCGGCTGTGCCGAGGGTCGATAAGCCGGCTACCGGGCACGCCCGAAGAGGCGAGACTGGGGCACGTCGGCGGCACTACCTACAGGAGCATCCATGCAAGTATCTGGCTCTGGCGCCGTACACGGCGCCCACGCGTTGCAGGGCCCGCACGGCCCGCGTGGCAAGGCCGCGGCGGCGCCCGCGCAGGCGCCCCAGCGGAGCACGCCGGTCGATCAACTCGACATCTCTGCCGAGGCCGCGAGCGCCGCGGACACGCAAGAAATCCGCACCGACAGGGTGGCAGAGATCCGCGCCCAGATCGCCGGCGGTGTTTACGAGACGCCCGGCAAGCTCGAAGCCGCGGTTGACCGCCTGCTGGACGAGCTTGGCTAGCCCCGCCCGTCGGCCCATCCGCCGGCACAGTCAGCACTTAGGCGTCGGCAGCGGGTAACGCTCCGAGGGGCGACGCGCTTCCAACACGGACAGGCCGCCGGCTGCTTAGGTTTTAGGCCCACAGCACGCAGTGGCTGACGACCTTGCCCCGGCTATACTTTGCTGGCCAGTCAACCTTTCGAGCGTAGCCGAGATTGCATGTCGACCGATTTTTCTCTCAGCGAAGTCCGCGTCGCCCTCAGCCCGCAGGAGCGGTTCGAAGAGTATCTGCAGAGCAAAGGCCTGCGGATGACCGAGCCGCGTCGCGTGCTGATCGACCATGTGTTTGCCCGGCACGAGCACTTCGACGCCGATGAGCTGATCGAGGGCCTGTCCAAGCAGCCCGCCGCCGGCCGGGTGAGCCGGGCGACGATCTACCGTGCCCTGGAAGAGATGGTCAAAGCGGGCCTGCTCCGCAAGATGACGCTTGGGAACCGGGCGGTCTACGAGCACGACTACGGCTACCCCCAGCACGACCACATGCACTGCCAGGAGTGCGACAAGCTCATCGAGTTTCAGAGCGACGAGCTGCTGGAGCTCCGCGAGGCGGTGGCCCGGCTGCACAACTTCCGCGTCACCGGCCACCGGCTGATCATCACCGGCGTGTGCGAAGAGTGCGGCGCCAAACGGCACCGCCGGCTCTCGCCGCTGGACCTGATCTGACCGTGCAAATCGGTGTTCGGCTGTCTCACATGTGCGGATCGGCGCGGACGCACCCGCGTGCCGCCGCCGCTGGAGTGTTTCGGCGATGGACTCCAGCAACCTCCGCGACCTGCACCGTGCCTGCACGGTGCGTCTGACCATGAACAACGGGGAGACCCTCGATATCGAAAAGCCCGAGTTCATCATGGTCGGAGACTTCGATATCGCGGTTCTTGTGGACCGCGGCGGACGCAAGCGGAACGTGCTGATCGCACTCGACAACATCTCGTCCTCGGAGTCGCTCGTCGGCTCGCCGTCGTAAGTCGCGGCCGCGTCTGCTTGATCGTTTTGGCCCCGTCGAAGCTGCCACGGCGGAGCTGCTACGGCGGAGGCCATGAAGAACGAGACGGCTCTGATCACCGGCGCCAGCTCTGGCATCGGCCGTGCGCTCGCCCATGTGTTCGCGGCGAGCGGCTCGCGTGTGCTGCTGACCGCCCGCCGCGAGGGGCAACTCGCCGAGCTGGCGTCAGAGCTCCGCGACGCGTACCGGGTTGAGACGCACGTCCTGCCCGAAGACTTGGCCGACGCAGACGGGCCTCGGCGCCTGGTGGAAGCCATCGAGGCGAAGGGCTTCGATGTCAACGTGCTGGTGAACAACGCGGGCTTCGGCCTGCACGGGCGGTTCGACAAGCTGCCGCTCGACCGGCAGTTGTCGATGCTGCGGCTCAACGTGGGGGCCCTGACCGAACTGACCTGGCGGCTGCTCACGCCGATGCGACGCGTCGACTACGGCCGGGTGCTGAACGTCGCGTCGACGGCCGCCTTCTTCGCCGGCCCGAACATGGCCGTCTACTACGCCACCAAGGCCTACGTCCTGTCGCTGAGCGAGGCGCTGCGAGAAGAGCTACGCGACACGGGCATCACGATCACCTGCTTGTGCCCGGGGCCGACCGACACCGGCTTCGCCGACCGGGCGGGCGTCGCCGGTTTGCCGCTGTTCCGCAGCGCGATGCCGGCCGAAGCTGTCGCGCAGGCCGGTTACCAAGCGTTGTACGCCGGTCGGGCGGTGGTGACACCGGGCTGGCGGAACCGCTTGATCACGCTGCTGCCCCGCGTGCTGCCCCGCCGCTGGACCCGGCGGGCGACGGCCAGCATCCAGCCACTGCCCGAGCAGCCGACCAATCGCCCCGGAAGCCCGGGCGTAGGGGCATCTAAGCAGGCCCGCGAATGACGCGAATACACGCGAATCTCGACTTTGTCACCTGCCCGGCGGGGCCGCCATAAACGGGGCCACCGGGCACAAACGAAGACGCTTCGCGACAGCGATCCGCGCGTATTCGCGTCATTCGCCGGCAAAGCACTTGTGAGTGCTCGAACCGACGCGGCTGTGCTCCGCCGCCCCGCGAAGCGTCAGACACGCAGCTCGTCGCCACCGCCCAGCTTGCCGGCGTAGCGCCTGCGGATGGGGGTGACCATGCGGGCGATGAACTCGTCGACCTGCTCGGCGGCGCGGCCGGTGAGCTTCGCGGGGTCGGCCGCCCGGGCGATGTCGACGGCAGAGAACGCGTCGTCGCTGCGGATGCGGTCCAGCAGGTCGTTCGACGCGCCCTCGCCCTTGATCCGCGTGCCGGCGGCGACCGCGTGCTGGCGGATCCGCTCGTGCAGCGTTTGCCGGTCGCCGCCCGCTTTGACCGCCTCCATCAGGATGTTCTCGGTGACCATGAAGGGCAGCTCCTGCATCAGGTTCCGCTCGATCACCTTCGGGTAGACCACCATGCCGCGGGCGATGTTCTCGTAGATCATCAGCACCGCGTCGACGCCCAAGAACGCCTGCGGCAGGCTCAGCCGGCGGTTGGCGGAGTCGTCCAGCGTGCGCTCCATCCACTGCGTGGCGTGCGTCTGCGCGGCGTTGGCGGCCAGGCTCATCACAAAGCGTGCGATGCCGGCGATACGCTCGCTCCGCATCGGGTTCCGCTTGTAGGGCATCGCCGACGATCCGATCTGGCTCTCCTCGAACGGCTCTTCGACCTCCTTGCGGCCGGCCAGCAGCCGCAGGTCGTTGGTCGCCTTGTGGGCGCTGGCGGCGACGCCGCTGAGGGTGTCGAGCACCTGCTGATCGACCTTGCGGGTGTAGGTCTGCCCGGTGACGGCGTAGGACGCGGCGAAGCCCATCTTCTTGGTCACGGCCGCCTCGAGCCGGCGGACCTTTTCGTGGTCGCCGCCGAAGAGTTCGAGGAAGCTGGCCTGGGTGCCGGTGGTGCCCTTGGTGCTGCGGGCGCGGAGCGTGGCCCAGCGGTGCTCGACCTCGCCGAGGTCCATCACCAGGTCGTGGCACCACAGCGTGGCCCGCTTGCCCACGGTGGTCGGCTGGGCCGGCTGCAGGTGCGTGTAGCCCAGTGTGGGCAGCGCCTTGTGACGCTCGGCGAACGCGGCCAGCGCGTCGATCACGCCCGCCAGGCGGCGCATGACCAGCTCGAGCGACTCGCGGAGCAGCATCAGCTCGGTGTTGCAGCCCACGAACTGGCTGGTGGCGCCCAGGTGGATCACGCCGCGCGCCGCGGGGCACTGGTCGCCGTAGGCGTGGACGTGCGCCATGACGTCGTGCCGCAGCTCGCGCTCGTACTTGGCGGCCGCGTCGAAGTCGATGTCGTCCGTGTGCGCCTTGAGCTCGGCGATCTGCTCGTCGGTGATCGGCAGCCCCAGCTCCTGCTGCGACTCGGCCAGCCAAACCCACAACCGCCGCCAGGTGGAGAACTTCTTCTGCGGCCCCCACAGCTCCGCCATCTCTCGCCAGGCGTAGCGGGTGGTGAGGGGATTCGCGTAAGGGGATGGGGGGGATGGCGGCATTTTCTACGTCGGGTGCGGTGGTGGTT
>JBCCQL010000266.1:0-5108 GCA_039024355.1 Planctomycetota bacterium | reverse complement strand
GTCCGGCAGCGGCGGCGCCGCCGCCTCCAGCGTGTCTCCGGGCGCGTAGATCGGCGGCGCGCGATCGAGCGTGATGGCCTGCTCCGGTTGTGTGCCCGCGGTCGTCATGCGCCCGCCCCCGCGGCGCCGGCGGACGCCTCCGCCAGACGCGTTGCGGCGGGCGTGTCGGCGGGGTCTTCCGTGCGATCCGCGTAGCGATCGGCCGGCGGCGGCAGGTTGGCGGGGTACACGCACAACCGGAAACGCCGGCTGTACTCCGGCCACCGCATAGGCGCCGCGCGGACCTCGATCGTCCACCTCACCTCATTGTGCGGCGACCGGAACGAGTGCATCGCGTCGGCCGGCACCGTGAAGGTGAACGGCTGCTCGAACGGCCGCTGGCTCTCGATGCGGAAGCGACGCTCCGTGTGGAGCTTCTGCCGGTAGACCTCTGCGGTCGAGGTGCGGGTGTCGGTCCCTTCGCAGAACGTGGCGACCTCGTCGCACACCAGCGCGATGGTTAGGAACCGGCCGCGGAACTGCCCGGTCTGAAACACCACGCCGCCGCTGGTCTGCCCGAGGATCAGCGGGTGATTGGCGATTTCTACCTGAGTGACGCCGACGCCGGTTGTGGTCCACGCGTCGCGTAGCAGCCCGTACGCCAGCCAGCCGCCCGCGAGCGCCAGCGGTGTGACGACGATTGTCAACGCCCAGTTCGGCCGGGCTTGGGTCAGGTGGTCGGAGATGACGCCCACCAGGAAAAACCCAACCACCGCGTTCCAAGCGAGGCACAAGACGGCCATGCCCGCCAGCCGCCAGTGCGTGGCGCCAACGGCAGGCAGCCGGTAGCGGTGCTTGACGCCGGGGCTGTCGTCGACATCGGTTGTCGGCGGCAGCGCCGTGGCTAGGGCCACCGCTGCGGCATCCGCCGAGGTTGGCCGCAGACGACCCGCGTGCTGGGCGACCAACTGCCTGCGTTCCTGCGAGACGCCCGCCTTGATCAGCATCCGGCAGAAGCCGTACACGCCCAAAGCGACGAGGGAGATCGGTATCGAAAGCACAAGCCACGGCCACCAGCCGGCGTTGCGGTTGAGCACGACGCGGCTCGGGTCCGCGGGATCTACCCAGCACGTCAGCTGGTCGCCGGGGCGGTACCGCTCCGCAAGCCGCTGCGCCTGGGCGCGGACAACCATCGGCGCCGCGACGGCGCAATCGACAAGCTCGCCGTTCAAACCGCCAGCCGGGGCGCCGGCCGGTTTTGCTTCCGACCGCGCTTGCGTGGCGGTTGGACGCGGCGGGAGCGGCGTTGCTGCGGCCCCGCTTTGGTTGTCAGCGGCCGCGTCCGGGCCCAAGTCCGCGGCGGCCTGTTCCCCCTGCCCGGGGGCTTCACCGCGGCCCGCGCCGCTGGGCAGCGCGTCGGTCGGCAGCACGCGGACCGAGCAGACCGCCTGGTGCGAATTCCCTCGGCTAACCACGCGGCTGGCCTCGACCCGACAGATGGCCTCGCGGAACGCGGCGGTCTCCTCAGCCGTCCGCCAGTCGGGCAGCAAGACGTTCGTCGCCTGCCACCAGCACGCAACAACGCCGACCAGCACGAACACGGCGTGGTACAGCAGCTCGCCGGAGTGGCCCCAGGCGCGGGCCCCGGTGCGTCTGCCGCCACGTTTCTTCAGCAGGAGCGGGAATCGAGATCGCATGTTCGACGCCGGGCTGGGTTGCGGCGGCGGTCACGGCCCGCAAGCCGGGGGCGCCCGCAAACCAGCCGGGCACTCTTAACGCTCGCCCCACCGGGCGCCTTCCAGCCGCTCAACCGCGGGCCAGCTCGTTCGCTCTCGTTACTTCGCCGAGCGGTGATCGGGGCGATAGAAGCCTACATTCTCGAGCGCCTTGTAAACCTCTTCGAGGGTCTTCTCCCCGAAGTTCGAAATGCTCAGCAGGTCGTCCCGCGTGCAGTGCAGAAGGTCGTTTACCGTGAAGACGCCCTTCTCTTCCAAGCAGTTGGTCGTCCGGACGGCGAGGCCGATCTCCGCCGTGCTCATTTCGAGCCGCGATTGCAGGTCGTCGCTTTGAGCCTGGGCGCGATTCAGCGGTATGCGGGTCATGGCACTTCCTTCCGTGGTTTGGTGCGGCTGTTTGTGAAGGCGCGGCCGGTAGCCGGCGTGCGGCGGGTTGTCCCTGACCCGCTCTCGCGACCGCAGTATACCCGAACCGCGGCGTCAAGGCCGACGCCATCTGCAAATTTTACCGCTGGCTGCAGGCAGCCTTGGCCACGGTGCTGGCTTGCCGGGACGCCACAACACGCGGTCGGCTGCGCTATAATGCCCGGGTATGGCACAAGTCCACGCCGTGCCGCACGCGACGCAACGAGCCGCGTGCGGCGTGGTGGGCGGGGCTGACGCGGCGACAACACGGAGGCGGTCATGGCGTACACCCTCGAACACCTCAACCCAGCGCAGCGGGCTGCCGTCGAGCACGTCGACGGCCCGCTGCTCATCTTGGCGGGGCCTGGCAGCGGCAAGACCCGTGTGGTGACGCACCGCATCGCCCATCTGCTCTCGCGTGGCGTCCACGCCAGCCAGGTGCTCGCGCTGACGTTCACCAACAAGGCCTCGGACGAGATGCGGCGGCGTGTGGCCGAACTGGCGCCCGGCCAGCGGGTGTGGGTCAGCACCTTCCACCGCTTCGGCGCCCGGCTGCTGCGCGAGCGGGCGGAGCTGGTAGGCCTGACGCCCAACTTCACCATCTACGACGCAAGCGACGCACGGCAAACACTCAAGCGGGTGCTCGAAGCGGAGAAGATCCAGACGCTGCACTACTCGCCGGACCGCATCGCCGCGGCGATCAGCTCGGCGAAGAACAAGCTGATCGCCGCCGACGAGTTCGAGCCCCGCGCCGGCAGCCCGCTCAGCAGGGTGGTGGCCGAGGCGTACCCGGCTTACCAGTCGCGGCTGCTGGCGTCGTCGGCCGTGGACTTTGACGACCTGCTGCTGCACGTCGCCCGCCTGCTGCACGGCAACCCCGAGGTGCGTGCGGAGCTAGACTCGCGGTTCCGCTACGTGCTGGTGGATGAGTATCAAGACACCAACCGGGCGCAGTACGTGATCCTGCGGGCCCTGTCGCATGACTTCCCCAACCTCGCCGCGACGGGCGACCCGGACCAGTCGATCTACGGCTGGCGGGGCGCCGACCTGAACAACATCCTTGAGTTCGAGGCGGACTACCCATCGGTCAACGTCGTGCGTCTGGAGCAGAACTACCGCAGCACGAAGAAGATCCTCCGCGTGGCGGACGCGTTGATCGCCCACAACACGCAGCGGAAGAAGAAGTCGCTGTTCACCGACAACGAAGACGGCGCCGCGGTCCGGCTGGTCACCTACGCGGACCAGGACGACGAGGCGACCGGCATCGCCGAGCGGATCCGCCAGGCCATCGACGCCGGCGAGCGGCAGCCGAGCGACTTCGCCATCTTTTACCGCGTGAACGCCCTGTCGCGTGCCGTGGAGCGGGCCCTGCGGGCGGCCCAGGTGCCCTTCCAGATGGTCCGCGGGCAAGAGTTCTACCAGCGTAAGGAAATCAAGGACGTGCTCGCCTACTGCCAGCTCGTCAACAACCCGAAGGACGACGTCGCGCTGTCCCGCGTGATCAACTCGCCGCCACGCGGGATCGGCAAGAAGACCGTCGACCGGATCGACGAGCACGCGTACCGCTACGGCGTGCCGCTGCTGGACGCGTGCCGCGAGGCCGGGCTGATCGGCGGGCTGACCAAGCGTGCCGCGGCGAGCGTCGCCGCGTTTGTGGCGGCCGTGGACAAGATCACGCAGCACGCCGCGGGGCCGGTCGAGGAGGTCATCGGCGCCGTGCTCACCGAGTCCGGCTACCGCGAGCACCTGGGCAAAAGCGACGACGAGGAGGACCTCAACCGCCTGGCCAACATCGAAGAGCTGCTGACCGACGCCCGCCAGTTCGACGAGCAGCACGAGGCCACGCCGCTGGGCTCGCCGCTGGAGGACTACCTGGAGCGGACGTGGCTGGTAAACGAGACCGACGGCTGGGAGGACGACCACAACAAAGTCACGCTCATGACGCTGCACGCCGCCAAGGGGCTCGAGTTCCCCGTGGTGTTCCTGGTCGCCCTGGAAGACGGCATCCTGCCGCACGAGCGGAGCATCAGCGATGTCTCGCAGCTGGAGGAAGAGCGGCGGCTGGCGTTTGTGGGCATCACCAGGGCCGAAAAAGAGCTGCAGATCAGCCACGTCCTCCGGCGTGATTTCCGCGGCCAGCGGCGGATCGCCATCCCCAGCAGCTTCTTGATGGAGATGCCACGCGAGGAACTGGCGGCCGAGCAGGCGGCCTCGCCGGAGCTAGAGCTGACCGACTGGGACACGGGCGAGTACGGCGACGGCGACGGCGACGCTTGGCCCGCGTCGAGCGAAGGCCAAGACGACACGCCGGCTGTAGAAGCATCGCCCGCGCTCACCGTAGCGGCGGCAAGCGTCACCACAGCCGCCGCGCTGCTGGGCGACGACCAGCCCCGCCCGGCGGCTGCCAAGCGGGTAGACCCGGATACGTTCGCCCTGGGCATGGCAGTGACGCACCCCGAGTTCGGGCTCGGCAAGATCGTCACGCTCAGCGGCGCCGGCAAGCAGCGGAAGGCGACGGTGCGGTTCGCCACGGCCGGCGAACGGCGGTTTGTTCTGGTGCACAGCCCGCTGCAGCCGGCCGGGGGGGCGTAAAACGGTTGACCGTCCAGCACGCCTATTTCTGTTGCCAGCCCGGCGCGGAGCCCGCCCTCAAGCAAGAGGTGGCGGCCGATGCGGCGGGTCTGCTGCTCGGCTTTTCCCGCCCAGGCTTTGTGACCTTCAAGCTCCCAGAGCCGGCCACGATCTCGCCCGATCCGCTCGCGCGGGTTGTGTTGCCCCGGCCCGTGTTCGCGCGGACGCAGGGTTTGTCGCTCGGCAAGATCGCCGGCGCCGGTGACGGATCGACCGAGCCGGCCACGCTCGACGGGTTCGCCCGGCGGGTGTGGTCCAACGAACACGTCCAGCAGCTGGGCGGCGGTTTTTCGCCCCTCCGCCTGCATGTGTGGCAGCGTGACACGCAGCGGCCCGGCGAAGGCGGCTTCGAGCCCG
>JBCCQL010000265.1:0-5109 GCA_039024355.1 Planctomycetota bacterium | reverse complement strand
GTTTGAAGACACATGTACATGTATGTTGTTATGTCTTCAAACTTATTGTCAGTACAAGCAATTGCAGCAATAAACATTCACATTTATGCGCGCAGCACAATATTTCTACGCCGCGCGGCTGAACGACTTCGCCTCGAGCGGCCAGGTGCTGGTGTCGAACGCCGCGCTGGGCCTGCTCAAGGACGCCGGGCTGGAGGGCGTCGCGTTCCACCACCACGGGCCGCGTGAGCTGCGTGGCATCGGCTCGGTGGACGTGCACGAGCTGCTGTACGACGGCGCAGCCCCCCGGCCGACGCGGCGGCAGAAGGCGGAAGAAGACCAGCGGCGGGCCCAGGCACGCGAGTGGACCGTGCTGCCGGCCACGATGGGGCTGACCGAGTACGGCCGCAAGCAAGGCTCGGACGCGCGGCGCGAGGGCGGCGAGGGCTCGGCCGGCGTCGCCACGCCCGAGGCCCCGCCGGTGCAGAACATCGGCAACTACGAGCTGACGCAGCTGCTGGGCTCGGGCGGCATGGGCGCGGTGTACAAGGCGCGGCACAAGCAGTTCGGCCGCGACCGCGCGGTAAAGATCATCAAGCCGCACCTCTTGCCGCACGGCGACGGCGACGACCGGCACGAGGAGGTCGTGCGCCGCTTCTACCGCGAGATCAAGGCGGCCGGGGCGCTCGACCACCCGAACATCGTCGTGGCGATCGACTCCTCGGCGCCGGAGGACGAGACCCATTACCTGGTGATGGAGTACGTGGACGGCTGCGGTGCGGACCAGCTGGTCGACCGCGGCGGGCCGATGCCCGTCGGCGCCGCGTGCGAGTTTGTCCGCCAGGCGGCCGTCGGCTTGGAGTACATCCACCGGCAGGGCATGGTGCACCGCGATATCAAGCCCTCCAACCTAATGGTGACGCTGGTGGACCGGGCGGCGATGGACACGGGCAGCGCCACGGGCGCCGCCGCCGCGGGTGGGCGGGCGCCGGTGGTCAAGATCCTCGACCTGGGCCTCGCTCTGCTGGTGACCGAAGACCAGCCACGCCTGACGCAGCTGGGCCACGGGGCGATGGGCACGGCCATGTACATGTCGCCCGAGCAGTGGAGCACGACCAGCGTCGACATCCGGTCGGACATCTACAGCCTGGGCTGCACGCTGTACCACCTGGTGTCGGGCCGGCCGCCGTTCTTCGACTCGGACCTGCGGCCCCAGCGGGCCCACGAGAAGGCGCCCGTGCCCACGCAGTACGGGCGGGACGACGTGCCGCGCGAGTTCACCCGCGTTTTGAAGAAGATGATGGCCAAACGGCCCGACGAGCGTTACGGCCGCCCGGCGGAGGCGGCCGAAGCCCTGGCGGCGCTGGCCGACCCGGAGGCGCTGGTCGGCGTCGCCCAGCGACACGAAGAGGCCGCCGCCGTAGAAACGCAGCGTGTGGCGGCCGGCGGCGAGACGCTCGCCGGCGGCGCTTCTCGCGTCGACACGCTGGGCCCGGCGCCGCCGACGCCGATGTACGGCTCCTGGCAGCCGGAGCCGCCACGCCCGCTGTGGCGCCGGCTGGTGACGCCGGCCGCGGTGGTGGCGGCCATCGCCGCGGTGTTCTGGATGGCCTCCATCGCCAACCAGCAGCAGCAGCGGCTCGAAACGCAGCGCGAAGAGCTGGCCGAGTCCCGCCGCAAGAACCTGGTGATCCCGTCGGGGCTGGCGGCGTCGCTGCTGGCCGGCGAGATCGAGACCCGCCTGGACGTGCTGACGCGGCTGAGCCGCGACCCGGTGCTGCTGGCCGCCATCGCCGGCATCGACACCGCCGACCGCCGGGGCTGGGCGCCGCTGCAAGCGTGGATCGCCGAGCAGGCAGCCGCCGAACAGCGCGTGGAGGCCGACAGCTGGTTCCTCGTCGCCGCCGACGGCACGCAAGTGGCCCGGGCGCCGGAGTCGGGCACCATCGGCAAGTCGTTCCTCTACCGCGACTACTTCCACGGCCTGGGCTATCACCTGCCGAAGGACACCACCGCGGCGGTCGAGCCCACGGCCACGCCGGTGCTCTCGGCCGTGTACCGCAGCCGCTCGACGCAGAAGCTGAAGGTGGCGTTCTCGGTGCCGGTGCGGCTGAAGCCGGAGCGGGGCGGGCAAGCAGAAGTGATTGGCGTGCTGGGCATGTCGGTCGACCTGGGGTCTTTCCGCGTGCTGGACGACGCCGAGAAGCTGCCGGCGCCGCTTGAGGTGGTGCTGGTCGACCTGCGGGGCGATCAGCTGGGGCCCGAGCCCCCCGGCGGGGCGCCGCGGCGTGGGCTGCTGCTGCACCACCCGGAGCTGGCCCGGCTAGAGGTGCCGGAGGACCCGTTCCGCCTGCCGCCTACGCTGCTGGAGCAGGTGCAGCAGACGCTCAAGCGGCGGCGCCGGTCGCGGAGCCCGGAGAACCCGATCATCGAGGGCTACCAAGACCTGCTTCAGCGCCCGGGCCGCGGCCGCTACGTGGGCGCCTTCCAGCCGGTGGTCCTCCGCGACCGCGAAGGCCCGAACGACACCGATTGGCTGGTGATCGTGCAGCAAGAGATGACGGATTAGCGCATTTGAGAACGGGCTTTGATCCGGTACCGTTCTCCTCACGCCGCACCATGCGTGTGTTCTGCCCCGCAGCCGCCGGACCGCTATCGCGGCGCCCTGCCCCGCCCTTCGGACCCCGCGAGCGTGAGGCCTAGTTAGCCGCCGCCGCATTTCATCTGCTACGGCGCCGCGGGCCGCGGCGCCCGCCCGCCCTCCATCAAGACCAGCAAGCGAGGACATGCGATGCCGCTTGACCAGATCCGTGGGTTGACGCTTTCACGCAGCGCGATGTCGGTGCTGGAAGCGGCCGAGGAGGCCGGGCGGCTGCACCTGGCCGGCACGGTGGAAGAGCTGGTGGCGCTGGCGACGCCCGACGCGTCGCTGGGGCTGGGCGAGGTGGACCCCAGCGGGCACTACACCGTGGGCTACGAGGTGCCGGGCCGCGGCTTTGTGCCCGAGGCGCGGGTCTGCCGCGTCAAGAACGGCGTGGCGGCCAACTACACCGAGGCGTACATGCGGCGCCGCGACCCCGGCTGCATGGTGGTGGGCGACAGCCGCGCCACCGACAAGCCGACGTACGAGGGCCGCTTCGGCGAGCCGTTTGACAAGCTCCGCGAGGAGACGCTGGCCTGGCTCAAGACGCAGCCCATCGCCTGCTTCTTCTTCCGCACCGGCCTGCCGGACGCGCCGCTGGACGCCGTGGCCATCGCGCCGGCCAACGCCGGCTTCTTCGCCCTGGGGCTGGCCATGCTGCAGGGCATTGTGCCGCTGGACGAGATCCGCCTGGACGGCCCCGCGTACCACCACGGCGCGGTGCTGTACGTCGCCCCGCCGTTCCGCCACACGCACTTCGACGGCAAGCAGGTGGTGGTGCACAACCGGCGGTTCGAAGAGGAAGTGGGGCTGCACGAGCTGTTCAGCTACAACCTCTACCCCGGCCCCTCGGCCAAGAAGGGCGTCTACGGCATGCTGCTCACGCTGGGCGAGCGCGAGGAGCGGCCGTGGACCACCGCCCACTGCTCGACCGTCGAGGTCACGACGCCCTACGAGAACGCCACGGTGATCATGCACGAGGGCGCCTCGGGCGGCGGCAAGAGCGAGATGCTCGAGCAGATGCACCGCCAGCCGGACGGCACGCTGCTGCTGGGCGAAAACCTGGTGACCGGCGACACCCGCGCCATCACCCTGCCCCGCGGCTGCGACCTGCGTCCCGTGACCGATGACATGGCCCTGTGCCACCCGTCGCTGCAGCAGCGGCAGACCGAGGAGCGGAAGCTCTCGCTGGTCGACGCCGAGAACGCGTGGTTCCTGCGCGTGAACCACATCACCGCCTACGGCACCGACCCGTATCTGGAGCGGCTCACGGCCTGCCCGCCGGGGCCGCAGCTGTTCCTGAACATCGACGCCCAGCCGGGCGCCACGGCGTTGATCTGGGAGCACGTCGAGGACGAGCCCGGCGTGCCGTGCCCCAACCCGCGGGTAGTGGTGCCACGCAGCTACTTCCCGGGCGTGATCGACGGGGCCGTGACGGTCGACATCCGCAGCTTCGGCGTGCGGTGCCCGCCCTGCACGGCCGAGCGCCCCACCTACGGCATCTTGGGCCTGTTCCACGTGCTGCCGCCGTCGCTGGCGTGGCTGTGGCGGCTGGTCGCCCCGCGTGGGCACGGCAACCCGTCGATCGTGGACCAGGGCGGCATGCAGTCTGAGGGCGTCGGCTCGTTCTGGCCGTTCGCCACCGGCCGCAAGGTCGACCAGGCCAACATCCTGCTCGACCAGGTGATGGAGACCGACGACACGCAGTTTGTGCTCATCCCGAACCAGCACCTGGGCTGCTGGCGTGTGGGCTTCGCCCCGCAGTGGGTGGCCCGCGAGTACCTCTCCCGCCGCGGCTCGCAGAAGTTCCGCCAGAAGGATCTGAAGCCCGCGCGGTGCCCGCTGCTGGGCTTCCACAAGGAGACCATCCAGGTCGAGGGGCAGACCATCGGCAAGTGGTTTATGGACGTCTCGCAGCAGCCGGAGGTAGGCCCCGAGGCCTACGACAAGGGCGCCGCCATCCTGACGGAGTTCTTCCACAAGCAGCTGCAGGGCTTCCTGGTGGAGGACCTCCAGCCGAAGGGGCGGGAGATCATCCAGGCGTGCCTAGACGGCGCCACACCGGAGCAATACGCGGCGGTGTGACGTCGGCGTGAGGGCGGTGTGCCGCCGCAGATTGGCCGCTCGTCAGCCCCGCTCCACGCGGGTGCTGGCCAGCCGATCGAGCAGCGCGGCGATCAGGTGCTGCGTGGGCGTCGTGACGACGATCAGCAGCATCGCCTCGGGCTGCTGCGCGAGGCCGGCGGTGGTTGCCAACGCAAAGGCCAGGCCCGTGTGCTTCATGCTGAGCGAGAAGCGTAGGGCGTCGCCCGTCGGGTGGTCGAGCTGCAGCGTCGACGCGATCACCGACGCCAGCACCGCGCCCGTCAGGCCGAGCGCGACGGCCGCCGCGGCGGGGGGCCGCCCCCCCCGCGGGCCGGGGGGGGGGGGCGACAGCGGCCGAGCGCCCCCCCCCCGGGGGGGGGGGAGCACCACCCCCATAACACCCC
>JBCCQL010000264.1:0-5110 GCA_039024355.1 Planctomycetota bacterium | reverse complement strand
GGCGACGGGGCCGCTAGCGACGGGGCCGCCGTAGATGGCAATACCAGTACGCAGATTCAGGGCTTCAGCCGGGACGACGTGATCGCCTACTACCTGCTGACGATGGTCGCCCGGGCGTTCAGCAGCATGCCGGGTCTGGCCAGCGGCATCGCCCGCCAGATCCGGGAGGGCGAGATCAAGAAGTTCCTGCTCCAGCCGATCGACCTGCTGAGCTTCCTGCTGCTGGCGCGCATCGCCCACAAGCTGGTGTACTACACGGTCGCCCTCGGGCCATTCGCCCTGGTGTTCTACCTGTGCCGCGACTACTTCCCCGGCTGGCCCGACGCGGGGACGCTGTGCGCCTTCGCCGCCAGCCTGGCGATGGGCTTCGCCCTGGGGTTCTTCCTGGAGGCCACGATCGGCATGATCGGCTTCTGGTTCTTGGAGGTCAGCTCGCTGCTGTTCGTGTACATGCTGTTCAACTTCTTCTTCTCCGGCCACATGTTCCCGCTAGACTTCCTGGCCAAGGCGTTGCCGGAGTGGATGATGGCGGTGGTCACCTACAACCCGCTGGCGTACTTCGCCTATTTCCCGGCGGCGGTGTTCTTGGGCAAGGTCGAGGGCGACGCCCTCACCACCGGCCTGATCGTCCAGGCGTGCTGGGTGGTCTTTTTCATCGTCGCTAGCCGGCTGGCCATGCGGGCCGGCTACCGGCGGTACAGCGGGTACGGGGGGTAACGGGAAATGCGGAATGCGGAGTTGGGAATGCGGAGTGACGCGCAGGCGGAGCTTAAGGATCGCTCTGCGCGGGATTCCGCAATCCGCAATCCGCAATCCGCAATCCGCTACCCAAAATTGCTGCTGACGTTCGCGCGCAACAGCCTGATCCGCGACATGACCTTCCGCTCGAACTTCATCATCGAGGTTCTGAGCAGCATGGCGTGGATGGTGATGAACCTGGGCTTCTACCTGCTGATCTTCCAGTACGCCGGCAACATCGGCGGGTGGGAGAAGCACCAGTTCTTCGCCTTTATCGCCACGACGATGCTGATCAACAGCATGGTGCAGGCGATGTTCATGCCCAACATGCAGGAGCTCAGCGAGCTGGTCCGCACCGGCGGGCTCGACTTCGCGCTGCTCAAGCCCATTGACACGCAGTTCCTCATCTCGCTGCGGAAGATCAGCTGGAGCTCGCTGGGCAACTTCACGGTGGCCATCCTGCTGCTGGTGTACGCGGCGCCGCGGATCGAGGGGCCGGGCGCCTCGCCGCTGGGCATGGCCCTGTACCCGCTGTACATCGCCGCCGGCGTGCTGATCTTGTACAGCGTGATGATCAGCCTGGCGGCCACCAGCATCTGGATGGGCCGCAACCAGACGCTGTACGACTTCTGGTTCTACATCACCAACTTCAGCCGCTACCCGATGGAGATCTACAACGGCACGCCCGGCAACCCCGGCACGGCGCTCGGCCGGACGCTGGGCTTCACCTTCACGTACATCATCCCCATCCTGGTGGTGATCAACGTGCCCGCGCGGATCATGGCCAAGCCGCTCACGGCCGAGGGCGCCGGGCTGATCTTGTTCGCCGCCCTGGCCACGGCCGGCACGCTGTGGGGCAGCCGCTGGGTGTTCAAGCGGGCGCTAGAAAGCTACCGCTCGGCCAGCAGCTGAGGGCGGCCCGGCCCGGGCCAGAAGGCGCCAGGCGCTCGGCGTCAGGTGTCAGGTGTCAGGTGTCGGGCGTCAGGTGTCAGGCGTCGGGCGGCAGGCGGAGCGGGGCGTCAAAAGAAGACGTTCAGCGACAAGATGTGGTTCATCCCGTCGACGCCGCCCTGCCGGTTGATCAGCTGGTTCAGGTAGCCCATCTCGTACCGCTCGCGGGCTCTGCCGCAGCGTTTGTAGCCCAGGCCTAGGAAGGCCCGGTTCTGGTCCAGGCCGGGCCGGGCGCCCCAGTCGGTGTCGTTCAGGTTGAAGAACGCCTCGTCCCAGAGCACCAGCGACCACTGCGGGCAGTCGCTCAACAGCCGCTGCGCACGGGCAAGCTGCCGCCAACGCAGGCCGACGTCGCTGCCGGTCTCGACCCACCGCTGCTCAAACCGGCTGCGGTGCAGCAGGCGCCAATCGCCGGCCGAGGGCGCCGCGGTCCACTGCTGCCAGAAGCGGTGCTCGTCGAACACGCCGCCGCCGATAGGCCCGCCGCCAACGGGCTCCGTGCGTATCCACGCGTAGCCCGCCCACAGCGCGTGCCGTGGGGCGACCTCCACGCCCAGGCCGGGCCGCACGATGCTCTGGTTGAAGCCGTCGGTGTCGTCCCGCAGCCGGTAGTGGGCGTCCAGCCACCAGCGCAGCGGCGAGCCGGGGTCGAGCGACTCGAACCGGCCGTTGCCAAACGTGGCGAACCACAGCCCGGCGTCGTCCAGCGTTTGTGCTTGGGTTTGTCCGGCGGCGGCGGCGATGGTGCAGCACGCCAGCGCCGCGGCGGCACGCATTGTTCGCCCCATCGGAAAACCCTCGACCGAAGATGCCGCCGCCGCGTGGCGTTCCCTTGTCTGAGATCGGCCTGGGCGCCGTGGCCCGGCGCGTTGATAGGCGTCGCGGGGCAAAAGACGCAGGCATGGTCGCTGCTTGTGACGATCCGGCAAACTGCGTCGCCGCTAGCAGCCTACGACAGACCATCGTGGGTCGGCCCCGTGGTGGACTCGCGTTCGGGCGGCCAAGAATGGTTCGCGTGGCCCACGTTTGGCGGCCCAAAACGGGCGGGCGAAATTTTGTATTTCCGCCGGTAGGGTTATCGTTGCCGCGTTATAGCCTCGGCCTGATTTCGGCGGATTGTCGGCGTAAGTCGTTGCCGGTCGGTCCGCCGCCCGGCCGGTTGGCTGGCAAACAGGCCCGAAAAGGTTGCCACACGCCCGCTGCGAAAAAACCGGAGGCAGGAATTGTGCCACGCTGGTTGTCTGAGGCGTGTCTGGCGTTAGCCAGGTGCTGGTCCGGGCTAGTGCTTGCCCGGGCCTGGGCTACTCGCCCATCACCGTGACGACGACCCGCCGCTTGCGTGGCTTGACGTCGCACTCGAGGTGGAAGATCTGCTGCCAGGTGCCCAGGACGGGGCGGCCCTTGGCCACGGGCGCCGTGAACGACGGGCCGAGCCACGTCGCCTGCAGGTGGGAGTGGGCGTTGCCGTCCCGCCAGGCGGCCTCGTGCCCGTAGTCGCCGCCGTCTTCTCGGCGGGGCGGGATCAGCCGGTCCAGCAGCTCCGGCAGGTCGCGTTGCAGGCCGGGCTCAAACTCGATGCTGGCCACGACGCCCGTGCTGCCCACGTTGAAGACGTTCACCGTGCCCTTGCGGATGCCGCTCTCGGCAACCACCTGCGTGACCGCCTCGGTCAGGTCGTGCGTGTCGCGGTGGCCGGCGGTCTCGATCGACAAGTCGCGCTGGTAGACCACGGGCGGACCCCCCCGTTTGTCAGGCGGACACAGCTGTCGGGCAGACACAGCTGTCGGGCAGACACAGCTGTCAGGCGGACGCAGCGCTCAGGCGGACGCAGGCCTCAGCGGGGTGCAGCTTAGCGCGGGATGCGGTCCGCCCGCAACGGTTTTAGCTCTTGGCGGCCCCGCTTCAGCCCTCGGCGGCCCCGGTTTAGCTCTTGGCAGCCCCGGTTTAGCTCTTTGTAGTAAGCTTCCGCAGCTCGCGAGGCAGCGGGAACGCCACGTTCTCTTCGCGGATGGTCTGCACCTGGACCGTGGCGTTGTAGTGCTCGGCCAGGTAATCGAGCGTCGCCTGCACAACCACCTCCGGAGCGCTCGCCCCGGCGGTGACCAGCACGGTCTCGACCCCCTCGAACCACTCGGGCGCCAGGTCTTGCGGCCCGTCGATCAGGTGGGCCGGGATGCCCCGCTCACGCGACAGCTCCGCCAAGCGTTGGCTGTTGGAGCTGTTCTGGCTGCCCAGCACCAGCGTCAGCTCGGCGCCGCCCGAGAGGAGCGACACCGCCTCTTGCCGGTTCTGCGTGGCGTAGCAGATGTCGGCCTTGGCGGGGCCCGCGATGTTGGGGAACCGCTCCTTGAGCCGGGCGATGATCCGGCTGGTGTCGTCGACGCTGAGCGTGGTCTGCGTGAGGTACGCCAGGTTGTCGGGGTCGGCCACCTCCAGGCGGTCGACGTCGGCCGTGTCCTCGACCAGCACAATCGCCTCGGGCGCTTCGCCCATGGTGCCGATCACCTCGTCGTGCCCCTCGTGCCCGATCAGCACGATCGTCCGCCCCTGCTTGGCGTACTTCACCGCCTCCATGTGCACCTTGGTCACCAGCGGGCACGTGGCGTCGATGGCGTGCAGCCGCCGCTCTTTGGCGTGGCGGCGGACCTCCGGCGAAACACCGTGCGCGGAGAACAGCAGCGTCGCGCCCTCGGGCGCCTCGTCGAGCCGGTCGATGAACACCACGCCCTTGGCCTCGAACGACTCGACCACGTACTTGTTGTGGACGATCTCGTGGTAGACGTAGATCGGCGCGCCAAACTCCTGCAGCGCCAGGTCGAGCGACTCGATCGCCATGTTCACACCGGCGCAGAATCCACGCGGGCTTGCCAGCAGCACTTTCATGGTCGCGTCACGCTCGGGTCGGTACAGGTGCGTCCGCCGCGGCTGGGGCGGCGGACGCCTACGGCTCGGCACGCCCGTGCCAGTCTTGCACCCGATAATAGGCGTAGGGCGCCCGCTTCGGTAGCCGAAGTTCGCCGCCGTTCAGCGGTTGCGACGCCGCGGCGGGCGGCACGCCCAGCCGCCAGCCGCGGCCGGGCGGGGTTGTGGGAAGAGTTTGCCCGTCGCCGGGCGAACACCCGGGGCCGCCGCAGCGTATAGTGCGGGTGGGACGTAGGCGGCGGCTACACGGAGCGGTGCATCCGCTCTGGCGGCCGTGACGAACCTACAGTGTAGGGCGGCCGCCACTACGGCAGCGGCCGAGGCAGAAGCAACGGGAGCGGGGGAGAGCAGGGGCTTACCAAGTTCGACAGCCGCCCGCCAGGCGTGAGCGGCATAGGATCGGAGGGAAACCATGCCTGTCAAAACCGCGAAGCGGACGGTGCGAAAGACGGTCGACCTCGCCAGCCAGCTGATCCGCAAGCACTGGTCGGAGGACGAG
>JBCCQL010000263.1:0-5118 GCA_039024355.1 Planctomycetota bacterium | reverse complement strand
GCGGGCGAGCTCCGGCGGCAGCTTGAAGACGGGCTGCTGGATCGTGCGGCGATTTACGAGCGCGGCCTCCCCGCCCAGCAGCACGTCGGTCTGGTTGTCCCACCGCGGGGTGATTGGCGTCGGGCTGTCGCCGCCTAGGTTCTTGGTGTCGGCCGCCAGCTCGTGGCGTACGCCGGGGATGACCAGTTCGCGCGCCGCGGCGGCGGCGAGGCTCGTCGCGATCGCGGCCAAGATCACCGGCCGCAGCACCCGCAGCCGCGGCACGCCGGCCGCCATCAGGGCGGTCATCTCGTTGTGGCGTTGCGACCAGGTGACGGTGAACATCGCCGCGATCAACGCGAGCACGCCGCTGGTCTGGTTGAAGAACGCCAGCGACTTGTAGCCGTAGTAGCGGCCCATGACCGTTAGCAGCGACCCGCCCTCTTTGGAGTGGCTGGTGAAGTGGTCGAGGCGCCCGAAGGCGTCGATCACGATGTACAGGCCGACCAGGCTCAAGAAGCAGATCAGGTAGAACTGCACAAACTGCCGCAGGACGTAGCGATCCACAATGCGTGCCATGCGCGCGAGCGTACGAGCCGGTCGCCGCGGCGGTCAACTACAGTTCCGCCGGCGGGGCTGCTAGCATGCCCGGCATGGCGACAGGGCCCAACCCAACAACGGCGGCAGCGCTGCGGCGTGAATCCGTTCGCCGGGTCGGCGGCTTGTTGCGGTCGACGCTCGAGGCCCCGGGCCGGCTGCTGTTCCCCCACGCTTGCCGGGCGTGCGGCGGTGAGCTGGCCGGCGAGGCCGACCCGCTGAGCGTTTGCGACGCGTGCCTCGCCGAGCTGCGGCTGACGCAAGGCCCCGCGTGCCCGCGGTGCGCGGCGCCCGCCGTCGCGCTGGGCGCCGGCCGGTTGGCCCCGTGCGGCAGCTGCCAGGACGCACGCTTCCGGTTCGACGCCGCGCACGCGGCGGGCGAGTACGGCGGGCTGCTGCGGACGCTCGTGCTCGAAGCCAAACACGCCGCGGGCGAGGCCACCGCGCTGCTGCTGGGCAGCATCGTGTGGTCCGCCACCGGTGGGGCGCTTGCCGGCGTCGGGGCAGACGTTGTTTGTGCCGTGCCCATGCACTGGCGCCGCCGGCTGCTGCGGCAGACCAACTCGCCAGAGTTAATCGCCGAGGTCGTGGCGGACCGCTTGGCGGCGCCGTTCGCCCCGCGGCTGCTGCGGCGGACGCGTGCCACCACGCCCCAAACGGAGCTCGCCCGCAGCCTGCGTCTGCCGAACGTCCGGCGGGCGTTCGCCCTCCGCCGGGGGTACCGGCTGGCGGGGGCAACCGTGCTGCTGATCGACGACATCCTCACAACCGGCGCCACGTGCAACGAGGCGTCGCGTGCGTTGCTCGAAGCGGGCGCCGGTCGGGTGGTGGTGGTTGTGGCGGCCAGGAGCCTGTAATGGGCGGCGTTTCCCTCCCCGTCGGAACCGGGCCGGCGGTGGGTGCGGATCTTGCCGGACCCTGCCGATTGGGAAGAATACAGGCCGCGACGCCCCCGCCGCTCCCCGTGCGGCTACCCCGTGCCGTTCAATCGTGCCGCTAACGCGACGCGTGTGCTCCTCCCAACCCCGCCGGACGCGTGGCCAAAGCTAAACCACCCGCCGAGGCCGCCCCGCCGGCCGGCCCCGCCGCCAAGCGGCCGCTGGACCCGTTCCGGCGGGCCGTGCTGCGTGGCCTGGGCGTGCTGCTGCCGCCGCTGCTGACGATCGTCATCTTCCTGTGGGTGGGTAACACGGTTGTCACCTACATGCTCGAGCCGGTCGAGCAGGCGACCGAGTCGTTCCTCGTCTGGTCGGGCTCCGACATCCGCACGGCCGAGACGCTGCCCGAGGGCGCCCTGCGGGACGGCTTGTATGTGGAGGCCGAGGGGGGCAAGAACGCCAAGTACGTGCCGGCGGACGTCTACGCGGACGTGAAGCAGCGGCTGGGCTCGGCGCCCATGCCCGACACCGCCCGCGGCGTGTACCAGACGCACGTCCGCCAGAAGTGGCTGCAGCGGCGCTTCGTCATCCCGATCTTCCTGGGCGTCCTGCTCCTGGCGTTGTACCTGCTGGGCAAGTTCCTGGCCGCCGGCATCGGGCGGTTCTTCTGGAACCGCTTCGAGCTGGTGATCGACCGGGTGCCGCTGGTCCGCAACGTCTACTCGTCGGTCAAGCAGGTGACCGACTTCCTGTTCAGCGATCCCGACGTGGGCGAAAACTTCACCCGCGTCGTCGCCGTGGAGTACCCCCGCAAAGGCATCTGGACCGTGGCGTTTGTGACCGGCGAGAGCATGCTCGACATCGAGTCCGCCGCCAACGAGCCGGTGATGTCCGTGCTGATACCGACGTCGCCCATGCCGTTCACCGGCTTCACCATCACGGTAAAGAAGAGCGAGTCGGTCGACCTGAACCTGACCATCGACCAGGCGTTCCAGTTCATCGTCAGCTGCGGCGTCGTGGTGCCGCCGCAGCAGCTGACCGAGGCGGTGGCCGCCCGCAACGCGGCGCCGCAGGTCCCGCACCGCGACACCGCCGGCGAGAGCCTCGCCCTGGCGGCCCGGGCGGCCAGCGATGAGTGACGCCAGCAGCGTGGCGGCGGACCAGCCGCTTCGGCTGGGCACCCGCGCCAGCAAGCTCGCCCGTTGGCAATCGGACTGGGTAGCCGCCGCCCTGCGGCAGCGGGGCCACGCCGTCGAGATCGTCGAGATCCAGACCTCCGGCGACGCCCAGCAGACGGGCCCAATCGGCGCCATCGGCCAGACCGGCGTCTTCACCAAAGAGATCCAGCGGGCGCTACGCGATGGCCGCGTGGAGCTCGCCGTCCACAGCCTGAAGGACCTGCCCACCACGCCGGTCGAGGGCCTGGCGTTGGCGGCCGTGCCCCAGCGCGAAGGCGTCCGCGACGCAATGGTGTCACACGCGGCCACGTCCCTGAGCGAACTGCCGCGCGGCGCCCACGTCGGCACGGGCAGCTTCCGCCGCCGTTCGCAGCTGCTGAACCTGCGGCCCGACCTGTGGATCAGCGACCTGCGTGGCAACGTCGACACCCGCCTGCGTAAGCTCGACGCGGGGCAGTACGACGCCATACTGCTGGCCGAGGCCGGCCTCCGCCGGCTGGGGCTCGCCGGCCGCATCACCCAGGCGATCCCCGCCGAGACCCTGCTGCCGGCGCCGGGGCAGGGCGCCCTGGGCATCGAGTGCCGGGCCGGCGACCAGCCGACGCTAGCAGCCCTGGCGCCGCTCAACCACGCGGCGACACGCGCGGCGGTGGAAGCGGAGCGGGCCGCCCTTGCGCATTTGGAGGGCGGCTGCCTCGCTGCGCTCGGCGCCTGGGCCCGCAGCGTGGGCGGTGAAGAAGGCAGCCGCCTGCAGCTGTCGGTCGTCGTGCTCAGCGAAGACGGGCGGCACAAGCTCTTCGAAGAACACGCCGGCGCCGCCGACAGTCCGGTCGAGCTCGGCCGCGCGGTCGCCCAGCGGCTGCTGGATCGCGGCGCCGCCCAGCTGCTCCGCGACCGCTAGCACCGGCATTGGCTGCCGACCCTTCGGCAAGAGCTGCCGCTAGCACCCAGCGGCTGCCTCGCTCTCGACGCCGATTTCTGGGCGATCCGCTCGCCCCGCGTTTCTGGCACAGCCGTTGCATTGTCGTCGGCCGGCAAGCGGGGGGGCCTGCTCGCTACCGTCTATCCACATGCCGTACGGAATGTACCTGTCGGCCGAGGGCGCCCGGGCCCAGGCCCAGCGGCTTGAGGTGATCGCCAACAACCTGGCGAACGTCGACACCGTCGGCTTCAAGCCGGACGTCACCTCGTTCCAGGCCCGCTTCGCCGAGGCGATCCAGCAGGGCCACGCCGGCGCCGGATCGCGGGGCGTCGACGACGTCGGCGGCGGCGTCAAGACGATCGAGACGCTCACCAACTTCCGCCCCGGCAACCTGAAGCACACCGGCAACGACACCGACCTGGCGATCGAGGGCAACGGCTTCTTCCAGGTAGCCGGCCCCGACGGCGAGGCGCTGCTGACACGCGCCGGCAACTTCCGGCTGGACAACGTGGGCCGGCTGATGACGGCCAACGGCTACGCCGTGCTCGACGCCGGCGGGGCGCCGATCCAGCTCGCCCCGAACCTGCCGTGGTCGATCTCCGGCGACGGCTTCATCGAGCAGGGGGGCGGCGCCGTGCCGATCGCCCTGGTCGAGCCCGACTCGCTCGCGGAGCTCACCAAGGTGGGCGCCAACATGTTCCGCCCCCGCGGCGAGATGCGCCCCGTCGGCGAGACCGCCCGCGCGGTCCGCAGCGGCACGCTCGAGATGTCGGCCGCCAGCAGCACCCGGCAGATGATGGCGATGATCGAGGTCTCGCGGGCCTTCGAGGCCAACGCCCGGATGATCCAGACGCAGGACGACGCTATGGGCCAACTGGTCGGCCGCCTGCTGCGAACCGCGTAGCTGACGCTTCACTTTTTACCCTTCGCTCTTCACCCTTCACCCTTCGCCGGCTTCCGACCATGAGCGTCCAAACCCTCTACACCGCGGCCACCGGCATGGAGGCCCTCGAAACGAAGCTGGACGTCATCGCCAACAACATGGCGAACGTCAACACCACGGGCTTCAAGAAAGACCGGGCGAACTTCGAGGACCTCTTCTACCGCCAGCACCGCCTGCCCGGCGCGCAGGACGCCGACGGCAACCTGTCGGCCACCGGCATCGAAGTCGGCCTGGGCGTCCGCGTGTCGAGCATGCAGGCAGACTTCGACCAGGGCGCGTTCCAGAGCACCGAGAACCCGCTGGACTTCGCCATCGAGGGCAACGGCTTCTTCCAAGTGCAGAACCCCAACGGCCAGCCGCTGTACACCCGCGCCGGCAACTTCAACATCAACGCCAACGGCGACCTGGTGCTCGGCTCGGCGCAGAAGGGCTGGCTGATCGAGCCCAACATCAACATCCCGCAAGAGGCCACGTCCGTAACGGTTTCAGACGACGGCACCGTGTCGTTCAGCACGAGCGATTCGAACACGCTGACGCAGGTCGGCCAGTTGCAGCTGGCCACGTTCATCAACCCGGACGGCCTGCTGAAGCTGGGCGACAACCTGTTCCAGGAGACCGACG
>JBCCQL010000262.1:0-5129 GCA_039024355.1 Planctomycetota bacterium | reverse complement strand
GCCGAGGGAGAGGATGCCGCGGCGAAGGCATCGGCAGAAGGCTGACGCATGACCCCGTGGGCGGCCCCGTAAGCGGGTGGCGAGGACGGGCGGCTGCGTGCGCGGGCCGCTGCTTTGCCGCTGTGATCCCCCTTCCCCGTTGCGCCGCCTAGCTTTATGATCCGTCGCCACAGCCGGGGTAGGATAGGCGTGTTACCGGCGACGTGTCATTGCCCGTGAATCACCCGCTTAGGCGTGGGCGTAAGCGGAGAGACTAGCCAGCCGCCGCCTGCCCAACGCCGCGGCTGGACCCGCCGCGGCTGCGTTGGCGTGAGGCTGGCGACGAGCCGGCCGCCACGGGCTGACCAAAGACTGGTGGACGCGACGTGCTAGCGTGTAGTTCTTCGATCGGCCTTCTTTGCCTCGGCGCCGTGTCCGTTGTGCCCGCTGAATTGATCGCTGGCGGGCAGAGCCTGTTGGCCTCGGGCGTTGGGGTGCTGGCCCAAGACCCGCAGCCCAGCCCGTTCTCGTCGCTGGCGCCGGCGATGCTGGCCATCATGCTGCTGGCCTACTTCATGTTCATCCGGCCGCAGCAGCAGAAGGAACGCCGCTTCCAGGAGATGCTCGCCAATTTGAAGGAGAACGACCACGTTGTGACGGTGGGCGGCATCCACGGGGTGGTGACGGGCGTCCACAAAGACGCAGAGCGGGTAACCTTGCGGATCGACGAGGCCAGCGGCGCCAAGATCAAGGTCGGGCTGTGGGCCATCTCGCGCGTCGAAGGCGACGAGGACGACAAGCCGGCTCCTAAGGCGCCCGCCGCCAAGCAACCGGCGGCGAAGTCAGCCGCGGGCGGGAAGCAGAACAAATAACACGCCGCTCGCCGCCGGGGCGCGACCCCCGGCCGGCTCTGAGCGGACAGGCCAAGCTGGTTTTTTGGAAATGACAAACGTAAGCGATTCGAGCGTAACGCGGCCGGCGACGGGCTGGCTGTTTGTATCGGCAGCGGTGTTGGCGGCGGCCTTGGCCCTGCCGGCCGGTCTGTCACACGCGCAGACCGCCGACACGCCAGCCGACACCCCCGCCGCCGAAAGCGCTGACGTGCCCGCCGCGCCAGAAGCAGCCGGCGACGCCGCGGCGGACGCGGCTAGCGACGGGGCCGAAGTTGCCGATGCGGCTGAGATGACCGAGCTGGCGGATTCCGCCACGGAGGATGCGCCCAGTGACGCGGCGGCCGATTCCACCACAGCCGCCGATTCTCCGGACGCCACGGAACCCTCCGACGCACCCGAATCGGGCGCCGGGCAAGAGGGCGAAGCCGCCGACGCGGAAGCCGCGGCGGGCGCCGAGGGCGGCGTTAACTGGGCCGTCGCCGGGCTCGTGCTGGCGACAGTCATTGTGCCGATCGTCCTGGGCAACTGGCTGGGCAACACGCTGCGGATGCCGGAGCACTCGTGGAAGCTGGCGACCATCCTCGTCACGTTCGCCGCGGCCGCCCTGTCGATCGGCCTGGGCGACTTCAACCTAGGTCCCGACCTCGCCGGCGGCACGACGCTGATCTACGAGCTGGAGGACGCCAGCCAGATCGTGGAAGACAACGCCGACGCCGGCCAAGCGCAGCCCGAGCAGAACACCGAGAAGCGGAGCGTAAGCCTCCGGCAGATGTGCGACGCCATCAAGCTGCGTGTCGACCCCGCCGGCCAGAAAGAGGTGGTGATCCGCCCGTACGGCAAGGCGATTGAGGTCATCATCCCACGCACGTCGGACGACGACCGCGAGTTCGTCAAGCGGCAGATCACGGACCTGGGGCAGCTTGAGTTCCGCATCACGGCCAACCCCGGCTGGCGTGAGGACCGCGGCCTGATCGAGCGGGCGTTGGCGGCCCCGCCCAGCCAGAAGCTGATCAAGATCGGCGAGAATGCCGCCGGGCGGTGGGTGCCGTTCCGCGAAAAAGAGATCGCCGGCGATTCGCGAGTGGTGATCCGCCAGACGCCGACCGGCCCCGAGGCGCTCGTTAAGTTCGATTCCTACAACGTGACGGGCGACTACCTGACAAACGCCTCGAAGGGGTTCGACAAAGGCCGGCCGATCGTCGAGTTCCAGTTCAACGCCAAGGGGGCGGAACGCTTCAAGAGGTTTACCGGCAAAAACCTGCCCCGGCCCGGGTCGCCGGCGCAGCGGCAGCTTGGGATCCTGCTGAACAGCGAACTCATCTCGGCCCCCAACATCAACGAGCAGATCGGCGGGCGGGGGCAGATCAGCGGCGGCAGCATGAAGGAGGATGAGGTCGACTACGTCGTCGACATCCTCAACGCCGGCAGCCTACCGGCGGCGCTGAACCAGACGCCGCTCAGCGAGACCAGCGTCAGCCCGACGCTTGGCAAGAAGGCCGTCGAGCAGGCCAGCTACGCCATCACGGTGTCGCTCGTGGCCGTGCTGCTGTTCATGGTCGTCTACTACCGTTTTGCCGGCGTCGTGGCGTGCCTGGCGCTTGCCGCCAACCTGCTGCTGGTGCTGGGGCTGATGGTGATGATGGGCGCCGCGTTCACGCTGCCCGGCATGGCGGGCCTGGTGCTCACGGTGGGCATGAGCGTCGACGCCAACGTGCTGATCTTCGAGCGTATCCGCGAAGAGCTGGCCCGCGGCGCCGCGATGCGGATGGCTATCCGCAACGGCTTCGGCCGGGCCACGACGACCATCGTCGACGCCAACGTCACGACGCTGATCGCCGGCGTGGTGCTCTACAGCGTCGGCACCGACACCATCAAGGGCTTCGCCGTCACGCTGGTGCTGGGCGTGCTGATGTCGATGTACACGGCCATCTTCTGCTCGCGGGTGATCTTCGACATCGCCGAGCGGCGCCGCTGGATCAAGCGGCTGAGCTTCATGAGCCTGGTGCGGAAGACCAGCATCGACTTCCTGGGCAAGCGTCGGTTGGCGGCGGCCGCGTCGATCGCCCTGATCGCTGTGGGACTGGCGTCGGTCGTCGGCCGCGGGCAGGGCATCCTCAGCATCGACTTCACCGGCGGGACGAGCGTCACCATGGCGCTCACCAAGGACAACGCGATGCCGTTCGGCGACGTCGACGCCGCGCTGCGGGGGACCATCCTGGCGGAGAAAGAACTGCTGGTGGTCAAGCAGGGCGACACCGGCACGCGGTACACCATCAACTCGAACCTCGCCGCGGGCGAAGAGGGCGAAGGCTCGGACGCAGACCGCGACATCGTCGCCGAGACGCAGGCGATCATCGCCGGTGTGTTCGGCGACAAGCTGCTGACGTATTGTGTCGACGCCCGCCCGGCGACGCCCTACGGCGAGGGCGACGCGGCCGGCGCCCTGGTACCGGTCACCTTCAACGAGGGCGACGAATTCAGCGAGACCGACGGCCTAACGCACGACGCCCTGCAGGCGCGGGTGCAGCGGATCGTCGGCTCGCTGGGCCACAACACCACGCCGGAGGTCGAGAACCCTGAGTACAAGCCGGGCAGCAGCCAACGCTTCAAGCAGTGGGACCTGCGTCTGGGCGGGCTCGACCCCACGCAGGCGGACGCCGTGGCCGCGGCGTTGACCGAGGAACTCCAGTCGCAGCCCATCTTCCCGCTGGCGAACAAGATCGGCGGCAAAGTGGCGGGCGACCTGCAGCTGCTGGCCATCCAGGCGATCGTGCTCAGCCTGCTGGGCATCGTCGGCTACGTGTGGTTCCGCTTCCAGAACGTAGCCTACGGCCTGGCCGCCGTGGTGGCCCTGGTGCACGACGTGCTGGTCACGCTGGGCGCCATCGCCGTGAGCGCGTACGTGCTGTCGGCGGCCCCGCCCGTGGCTGCCGCGCTACAGATCGACGCGTTCCAGATCAGCCTGCCGATCTTGGCGGCGTTCCTGACCATCATCGGGTATTCGCTGAACGACACGATCGTGGTGTTCGACCGCATCCGCGAGGTCCGCGGCAAGAGCCCCAACCTCACCGCCGACATGATCAACACCAGCGTCAACCAGACCCTGAGCCGCACGCTGCTGACGTCGCTCACGACGCTGGTGGTGGTGGGCATCCTGTACGCGGCGGGCGGGCCGGGCATTCATGGCTTTGCGTTCGCCCTGGTGGTGGGCGTGATTGTGGGCACGTACAGCTCGATCTTCATCGCGTCGCCCACCCTGCTAGCCATGGCCGGCGCCGCCGAGTCCACCAAGAAGGTGGCGACCAAAGCCGCCTGAGCCTGCCGGGCGCCGGCGGCCTTCTCGCCGCCGGCGTGAACCACCCGGCGGCGGCTGCGTATAGCCATGGGCGGAGCAAACCGGCCCGTGGCGACCCGTGCCGACCGGTGGCCGGTGGGCGCAAAAGTCTCTGCGACCAGCGGGGTTTCGCCCGCCGGCTCCACCACGCCGCGCCGGGCGGACTTCTGCATCGCGGCGGTGTTTTTGGCGCCCGGACCGTAGCTCGGCTGCCGATGGTGCAGCTAGGAGTTGGGGCCGGCTGGACATCGCCCGCCCTGTTTTGCTGACCGGTCGCTGGGCTCGACGCCCCGCCGCGTCAGCGCGTTCACGGACGGACCACGCAACCGGCGAAGGCAGGCGCCCCCGGTACGCGACGCGCGTACGGCCCGCCCTCGCCCGCACCCTTGCGAGGCGCCCCTGTGACCGCCCTAGGAAAAGCTGTTCTCTCTGTTGTGCTTGTTGGCGCCGGCTTCGGCTTGGCGTCCGTCTTTGGCCCGCCCGACTTGGCCGGCCGCGTGGCGGAGCGGCTGACGCCCACCGGCCCGCCCGCGTGGGGCGATCTGCGTCCCGCCCGTCCGGCCGACGGCCAAGCCCCGGGCGTCGCGCCTGGCACGGAATTCGACGCGTCCAATCTGGGGATGCACGCAACAGGCCGGGGTGATCGCCCAGGCGTTGCCGCCGACCGGCTGACGCTGGTGGACGAGGCGCCCCGCTTCGCTCCGACCCCCACGCCCCGGCAAGCGGCATTAGAACTGGCGCCGTCGGCAGAGCGACCGAACGCGCCGGCGCTCCTCTTGATGCCGGCGACGCCTTCCGCAGCGGGCTGGACCCGAGACGACCCGCAGAATGCCCAGCAGGCCGGGCACACCGAACAAGGCTCCGGGGTCGCCTGGCCCGAGCAAACGGCCGGGTGGCCAGGATCCGTCGGCGATGGTGCGCGG
>JBCCQL010000261.1:0-5136 GCA_039024355.1 Planctomycetota bacterium | reverse complement strand
GGGGCCGCCGCCAGATCGATGCCGCCGTAGGCGCCCGTCATTACGCAGGCACGGCCGTCTTGCACCGCGGTCTGCAGCGCATCCCGCGCCGCCGGGCAGGCATCGGCAAGCCGCGTGGCGATGTCGCCGGGCAGCAGCACGTTGGCCGCCCGCGTCTCGGCAAGCGTACGCACCAGGCTGTCGCCCAGCGTTGTCTCCGCCACTAGCAGCGCGTCCAGCATCAAAAGCTCGAGCGGGTAGGTGTGGCTCCGCGCCTGCTCTAGCTGGTCGTAGCACCAGCGTAGGTGGTCGTGCGTCGCGCGGGCGTCGCCATCGACGGCGTGCCTGGCGGCTTCAACGACATCGCAGCTAAACAAGGTCGGGTCGAAGACCGAGCCGCCGGCCAGGTCGTGCGTGAGCATCTCGACCTGCAGGTACGCGTAGCCGAGCGCGTAGAACTCAGCGTCCAGCTCCGCGGGTGCGTGGCGGATGCCCGGCGCCGCGGCGGCGAGCAGCTGCTGGGCGGCTGCAATAACCTGATCACGCCCGACGAGCCCTTCTACGATCAGCGGCGTCGGCGCCTGGGCCCCGCGGACCGCATCGAGCCACTCGGCGGACTCGTCGGTGGGAGCGGTGGGGACCAGCAGCAGCCCGTCGGCCCATTCGCCCGCCGGCGGTGGGCCGTATGCGGGGACCACGGTGGGCAGCCCGCCGGTTGCCGCGATCAAGCCGGGCCGCCACGCCGCGGTCCAGCAGGCCCACAGGCTGCCCGCCTCGGACCCGCGGGCAAACGTAGGAAAATCGGCGACGCCCTCGCTTGGCGACAACACGCCCACGCTGCGTAAGTTCATTTTGACCCGTGCGTTAAGGCGGCTAGCGAGCGGGCCGCACATCCGCGCCAGCCGGCCCGATCTGCCATCAACGGACGCCCGCCCCAGAATGCTACACAGAACCGCCCGACCGTTTAGAATGGAGGCTACGCCAAGGCCCAGATGGTTGAAAGCGGCCCTGCCCGGCAGAGGCCCGCGGCGTTGCCTGCGTAGCCGCTGGCCGCCGCTCCGTTGCCGAGCGGCTGGGCGGCGTGCCGTTGGCGGCCGCACAGGCACGGGCTGGCGGCGGCTTTTCCGGAACAGACTACAGCACAAGGCACTCAGCGATGGCGAAAGCTTCCGCCGTTTGGGGGATCGACATCGGCCAGTGTGCGCTCAAAGCGTTGCACTGCCGGCCGCACGAGAAGGACGCCAACCGCATGGTGGTCGAGGCGTTCGACTACATCGAGTACCCCAAGCTGCTGAGCCAGCAAGACGCCAACCGCGAGGAGCTGATCGCCGAGGCGCTCGAGACCTTCCTATCGCGCAACGAGATCCAGCGCGGCGAGTCGGTGGCCATCGCCGTGCCCGGCCAGAGCGGCCTCGCCCGGTTCGTCAAGCTGCCGCCGGTTGAGGCCAAGAAGATACCGGACATCGTCAAGTACGAGGCGAAGACCCAGATACCCTTCGCGCTCGAAGACGTGGTGTGGGACTACCAGGCCCTGGCCGGCGGCAACCAGGACGACGGCTACGCGCTCGAGACCGAGGTCGGCCTGTTCGCCATGAAGCGCGACCAGGTGGCCCGCGCGCTGCAGCCGCTGGAAGACGCCGGCATCCAGGTCGACATCATCCAGCTCGCGCCGCTGGCGGTGTACAACTTCGCGGCGTACGACCGGCTGGGCAACCTCGAGGGCGCCGACGAGTTCGACCCCGAGAACCAGCCGCCGTCGATCGTGGTGCTCTCCTTCGGCGCCGAGACGACGGACCTGGTCATCACCAACGGGTTCCGTGTCTGGCAGCGCAACATCCCCATCGGCGGCAGCCACTTCACCAAAGCCCTGGCCAAGGAGATGCGGATCACCTTCGCCAAGGCGGAGCACCTGAAGCGGAACGCCACGGAGGCCGAAGACCCGAAGGCGGTCTTCCAGGCCATGCGGCCCGTGTTCAGCGACCTGGTCGCCGAGATCCAGCGGTCGATTGGCTACTTCCTCAGCAACAACAAGGGGGCCGAGCTCAAGGAGATCATCGCCCTGGGCAACCCGGTCAAGCTGCCCGGGCTAGAACGCTACCTGGCCCAGAACCTGGAGCAGCCGGTCACGCCGATCAAGGACTACGCCGCGCTGGCCGGGGGCAGCATCACCGCCGAGGCGCAATTCAAAGACAACCGCCTGAGCTTCGCCGTGGCCTACGGCCTCTGCGTGCAGGGCCTGGGCGACGCGCAGCTGAACACCAGCCTGCTGCCCGAGGAGATCGTCACGCAGCGGCTGATCCGCAGCAAGAAGCCGTGGGTCGTCGCCGCGGCCGCGGTGCTGCTGGTGGGGCTGGCCGTGAACTACGCCAGCTACGTCGCGTCGTGGCGCACGGTGAACGTCGAAGAAGACTGGAGCCGGCAGATCCAGCAGGCGAAGAGCGAGAGCCAACGCGCCGGCGGGTTCAACAGCCGCGACTCGGAGCTGCGGGAGAAGTTCGCCTCGATCGAGCGTGTGGGCAAAAACCTGCAGAGCAACGCCGAGGGCAGGCTGCTCTGGCTGGAGCTGATCAAGGCCGTCGACGCCGCGCTGCCCAAGGACGACCGCCCCGAATCCGAACGCGAGAAGACAGCCAAGGACGTCAGCGAGCGCGAAGAGCTGCACATCGAATCGATGGACTGCCAGTTCTACCCCGACCTGTCGCAGTGGTTTAACGGGCCGGTGAAGGCCATGTACGACAAAGCCCTGAAGTCGGACGAGCTCGCCGAGACCGCCGCGGCCGAAGCCGCGGCCGCCGAGGCCGAGGCCTCCGGCGAGAACGCGGCGGGCGCCGACGCCGCGGCGGGCGAAGCTGTCGCCGGCGACGGCGTGAGCGGTGACGACGGCAGCGGCTTCGACGCCGACGGCAACGCAATCGCCGACGCGGGCGACGGACCGACCGGCCTGAACGACCCCACAGCCGCGGCGCAAAATGCTGGCCCGGGCGTGGCCGGCGATCCGTACGGTAGCGACCCCTACGGCAGCGACCCCTACGGCGGCGGCGGTGGTGCGGGCGACGGAACCGGCGAGGGCGGCGGCGGGCCGACCGGCGAGGGCTGGGTGATCCAGCTCGTCGGGCACCACTTCCACAACAGCCTGACCGATGACGAGGGCAACCCGCTCAACAGCGTCGACCTCGACAACGAGGGCGCCCAGTTCGTTAACAAGACGCTCATCAAGAACCTGCTCGAAGCGTCGGTGCTGCTGCCCGACGGAGAAAACGGCGAGCTGGTTGAGGTCCCCCTCACCAAGCTCCAGATCTCGCACCCGGTGCTGGTGACCGGCCTGCCGATCCTTCCCGAGCTGTACGACCCCGAGGCCGAGCCCAGCGCAGACGGCGCCGGCGGCATCGCCGGGGGCGGCATGGGCATGGGCGGCGCCATGGGGATGGGCGGCGGCATGGGCATGGGGGGCATGGGCATGGGCGGCGGCATCGGCGGCGGGGGCCTCGGCCTGGGCGGGGCCGCCGACGGCGATGGCGACGCCGCCGAGCCCCGCAAACCCTGGCGGCTACGGCGCTACGACTTCGTCGTGCAATTCGTCTGGAAGCCGACCCCACGCAACGAACGCAACAAACCAGCCGACGCCGCGGGCCAGGACGCCCTGGCCGACGGCGGGTACTAAGAACCGGCCAAGCCCGCCGCTCCGTTAGCGGCCGGGGAGCGCCGGTAAAGAAACAGGCGGCAGTCGCTCTCGGCAGAGCAGCAGCAACCGATCACCGCTACGCCTGTGCGGCGTAGCCCCGACAGCAAACCGCCACGCACAACCACACGACGCCGTGCGGGGCGACCGAACACCGCGGCAGCGAGGAAACCATGGATCAAATCAAAGTTGCCCTGGCCTGGCTCAAGCAGCACCACTTCTGGGTGCTCAGCGGCGTGGCGTCGTTGTCCGCGGTGCTGTGCTGGTACTTGGCGTCGGGTCAAATCACCGCCCAGATCGAAGACAACCGCAAGAAGATCGACAACGAGTTCAAGTCGATGAGCCAAGTCCGCGGCAAGCCGTTCCACCCGAACGCCGGCGTCATCGAGAGGCAGGCCGCCGAGGTGCGTGAGGTAGCTTCCAAGGTCCAGCAGGTCTGGGACCGGCGGTACCAGCGGCAGCGTGACCGGGTGCTGAAGTGGCCGGCACAGCTCGACATCGGCATCTCTCGGCCCAGCGACAGCTTCTTGCGGCACGTCCGCGACAAGCAGTTCGGCGACTTCATCAGCGACCGCTTCCGCGAGCGCTACCTGAACTACATCGAGAAGCGGTTCCCAGACCTGCCGAAGATCATCCAAGCGCTAGAACTGGATTCTGGCGCCCCGGGCGGCATGCCGGGCATGGGTGGGGCGATGGGCATGGGCGGCGGCATGGGAATGGGCATGGGCATGGGCGCCGGCGGCGGCTTTGGGGCCGATACGGGCGTCGCCATCGGCGAAGACGGAAAGCTGATCGAGGAGAAAGACTTCTTGGTGAACTGGCGCGACCAGGACACCGTCCGCCAGCAGCTGGCGTGGAACAGCAACCCCTCGTCGCTCAAGATCTGGGTGACGCAAGAAGACCTCTGGGTCTACGAAACGGTGCTGACGGCCATCGCCCAAACCAACGAAGCGGCCGGGGCCGACCGGTACTCCAACGCCGCGGTGCGTGACATCTACCAGCTGCAGGTCGGCAGCGAGGCGGCCAAGTCTGTGCGGACCGAGACACGCATCTACCGCCCGCAGGGCGCTGCCGCGGGCGGCGGCGCGGCCGGCGGCATGATGGGGGCCGACGCGATGGGCGGCGGCGACATGGGCGGCGGCGGCATGTCTATGGGCGGCGGTGATATGATGGGCGGCGGCGGCATGGGCGACAGCGGCGAGAGCGAGCTGCAAGAGTTGCTCGCCGGCCGCTACGTCGACGCCGACGAGAAACCGCTGCCTGCCCCGGCGGATGGCGCCCCGCTAAACTTCGGCGTCGAGTACAAACGGCTCCCCGTCAACCTCGCCCTGCGTCTAGACCAGCGTTGGCTGCCCCGGCTGGTGGTGCAGCTGGCCGAGGCGCCGCTGCAGATCGAGGTCAAAGAGATCCGCATTAACCCGGCAAGCGGCGGCGGCGGGGGCGGCGGCATGCGTGGCGGGGGCGGGGGTGGCGCCAGC
>JBCCQL010000260.1:0-5144 GCA_039024355.1 Planctomycetota bacterium | reverse complement strand
CCATGTAGGTCCGTTGCATCGCGGTCTTTCGCATCGTCGCAATCCTTGGGGCCGCAGGCTGCGGGTATCGGCTGCCGGCAAACCTCTTGCCGGCAGCTTCTAGGCGGCAAGCTACCGGTGATGCGGGTAAGCTAACCGTGCCCTCGGCGGCCAATCGGGGGCTGCCGCTGGCGTTTTCCTGCGAATCCAGGAGAATACCGCCGCGGGCAAGCAGCAGCAAGCCCCGCCACCGGGTATTGGCCCGGGCGGCTCTACCGGCATCGAAATGTAGGCACGCAACCGTGATCATTGGCGTCCCCAGCGAAGTCAAACCCGACGAGTACCGTGTCTCTCTACTGCCTGTTGGGGCCGAAGAGCTGGTCCGCCGCGGCCACCGCGTGCTGGTGCAGTCGGGCGCCGGGACGGGGTCTGGCCTGCCGGACGAGGCCTACGCGTCCGTGGGCGCCGAGCTGGTTGACGGCCCGGCGGGCGTCTTTGAGCAGGCAGACCTGATCGTCAAAGTCAAAGAGCCGCAGCCCGCCGAGTGGGGCATGATCCGCCCCGGGCAGGTGGTGTTCACGTACTTCCACTTTGCCGCCAGCCGCGAGCTAACCGAGGCCATGCTGGCGACCGGCGCCACGAGCGTCGCCTACGAGACGCTGTCCGACGCCCAGGGCAGGCTGCCGCTGCTGACGCCCATGAGCGAGGTGGCCGGCCGGATGAGCATCCAGCAGGGCGCCAAGTACCTCGAGCGGCCGCAGCAGGGGCGTGGCATCCTGCTGGCCGGCGTGCCGGGCGTGGCGCCGGCGTGGATCACCGTGCTTGGCGGCGGCATCGTGGGCGCCAACGCCGCGAAGGTGGCCGCCGGCTTCGGCGCCAATGTCTCGATCCTCGACATCAACATGGACCGCCTGCGGTACCTGGACGACGTGATGCCGGCCAACGTCGACGTGCTGTTCAGCGACCGCCACACCATCCGCAAGCAGCTGCGGCGGGCCGACCTGGTGATCGGCGCCGTGCTGATCCCCGGCGCTAAGGCGCCCCGGCTGGTCGAGCGTGGCGACCTGCAGCACATGCACCCGGGCAGCGTCGTGATCGACGTGGCGATCGACCAGGGCGGCTGCATCGAGACCAGCCGCCCCACCACCCACGCCGAGCCCACCTACATCGTCGACGACGTGCTGCACTACTGCGTGGCGAACATGCCGGGCGCGGTGGGCCGGACCAGCACGTTCGCCCTGTGCAACGTCACGCTGCCGTGGGTGCTGAAGATCGCCGCCGCGTACGCCGCCGGCGGGGGCATCGAAGAAGCGGCCGCCGCGTCGCCGCCGCTCGCCAGGGCGGTGAACCTGCACGCCGGCGAAGTCACCAACGAGGCGGTGGCGGAAACGTTCGGCCTGCAGTATTCGCCCGGGCCCGGAGGGTGACGGGAGGAGAGCCGCAGATGGACACGGATGGATGCGGATGAACGCGGATGTCGCTCAGTTGCGAAGCCTCGCTGATAAACGCCCCGCAGAGAGCAAGCAGATGCCGTTTCCAGTCGATGGCAAGTGGATTGAGGCGACGCAAAACAAGCTCGGCGTCGTTTTCCCCGCATCATTCGTGGTTGCGATGGCAAGGATGAACGGCGGCGAAGCCGAGACCGGCGGGCAGACGTGGCAACTTTTTCCTTTCCTCGATCAAAGCGATAGGAAGCGAGTCCGACGCACTTGCAACAGCATCTGCCGCGAAACGCATTCCGCCCGCGCCGGATGGAGCGGATTCCCCGCTGATGCGGTAGCGGTCGGAAAGAATGGCTGCGGCGACATTCTTTGCTTGTTGCCGGACCCGTCGGGATGCGCAGCACTTCAACACACGGTCTACTGGTGGGCTCACGAAACAGGTGAGTTACACCAAGCCGCAAACGACTTCAACGATCTCCACAAGCATTAGCGTCGATCAGCGTAGATCAGCGTTCCCCGTCACCCCGCATCCGCGTGCATCCGCGTCCATCTGTGGCTAACACCAAACCCATCGAGTGGATCGGCGATGAGCTCGGCCAGCTCCGGCTGCTGGACCAGACCCGGCTGCCCGCCGAGACCCATTATCTCACCTGCCTGGACACGCGCGACGTGTGGCGGGCGATCAAGCGGCTCAGCGTGCGCGGGGCGCCGGCGATTGGCGTGGCCGCGGCGTACGGGGTTTGCCTGGCGGTGCAGAAGGAGCGGTCGCCGCAGGCTGCGCACGAGGCGTGCGACTTCTTGGCGACCAGCCGGCCGACGGCGGTCAACCTGTTCTGGGCGCTCGACAAGATGCGCAGCGCCACGGACGCGGCGGCCCGCGACGGCGCCGAGCAGCAGCTGCCCGAGCGTCTGCTGGCCGCCGCGCGGGCCATCCACCGGGAAGACGCCGAGCTGTGCCAAGCGATCGGCCGCCACGGGGCCGACCTGCTGGGCGACCTGCCCAGCGGCGCGGGCGTCCTGACCCACTGCAACACGGGCGCCCTGGCTACCGGCGGCGACGGCACCGCCCTGGCGGTGATCTTCGAGCTGCACCGCCGCGGCAAGAACCCCCACGTGTACGCCGACGAGACCCGCCCGCTGCTGCAGGGCGCCCGGCTGACGATGTGGGAGCTGATGGAGCGTGGCGTCGAGGCGACGCTGATCGCCGACGCGATGGCCCCGCAGGTGATGCGCGAGGGCAGGGTGGCCGCTGTGATTGTGGGCGCCGACCGCATCGCCGCCGGCGGCGACTCGGCCAACAAGATCGGCACCTACGGCCTGGCGATCGCCGCCCGCCACCACGGCCTGCCCTTCTACATCGCCGCGCCGACCACGACGTTCGACCTGTCGCTCGCCTCGGGCGACGCCATCCCTATCGAGCAGCGTGCCGCGGAGGAGCTGACCCACACCGCCGGTAAGCAGACCGCCCCCGACGGCGCCAAGGCGTACAACCCGGCGTTCGACGTCACGCCCGCCGAGCTGATCACGGGCATCGTGACCGAGCGTGGCGTGATCACTCCGGTGACGGCCGAGCGGGTGAAGGCCGTCGTCGGCGGACCGACGTCGCCGGCTGATTAGAACGGCACGCGTGTGCTCGAGCCGCTTGTGCCGCTGCCACCAGAGCCGCTGCCCCCAGAACCGCCGCCGCCGGTTGATTGCTGCGTGGGGATGACCGGCTCGTCGCCGGCGCCGAAGGTCTCGCCCTCGCTGCGGGTGACAATCGCCCGGAGCACCCGCGGGTCGAGCGCGTCGGGCAGGAAGGCGACGTGGCCATCGGCGTACACCGCGTTGACGCCGCCCGGGTGGAAGCCGAACAGCTCGTCGTTGGGCCCGCAGTTGTTGGTGGTCCAGCGGCAGGTCTCGGGCCCACCGACGGGCAGGGCGTTGTTGTTGATCGGCTTGCTCACGCCGAAGGCGTTGTCCGGCTCGGCCCACCGCCAGAACTTGCGTTGCTCGCCGTCGGCGTAGGCGTAGGCGGTGACCATCGGCACGCCGTCGATCTGCTCCTGCCGCCCAACGTCCTCGGCCACGGCGATGGTCTGGCTGAGGCCGTCGGTGATCTTGGCGATCCGCACGCCGCCGGTGGTGAGGGCGCCGTCGGCGCGGTAGAAGCTGTCCTTCTCGCCGGTCACGGGGCTCAGGTCCGTGTAGTAGGTGGCGCCGTAATCCACGATGCCAAACCCCTGGCTGTCCGCCGACGCGTCGCGCACCGGGTTGGTGGGGCACAGGTAGATCGAGACCACGTTCTGCGCCGCCCGCAGGTTCTCGGGCGTGTCGCGGTAGTTCTGCCGCAGGTCGATCTGGTCGGCGATGGCGCCCTCTTCCAGGTAGTTCAGCACGTGGCCGAAGACGGAGTGCGTGTCGAAGTTGGTGCTGGCCCGGGTGGCCGGGAAGTCGGGCGGGTAGACCGACCCCTGCCCGCCGGCCGGCAGCTTGCGGCGGGCGGACTCGTAGTTGTGCACGGCCAGGCCGACCTGGCGGAGGTTGTTGGTGCAGGCCGACCGCCTTGCCGCCTCGCGGGCCGACTGCACCGCCGGCAGCAGCAGGCCGATCAGCACGCCGATAATGGCGATCACCACCAGCAGCTCAACGAGCGTAAAGCCGGGGCGGGCCTCCGTGGCCAGGCCCTGTGTGCTGCATGGGTTGCCGTGCCGGTGGGCGTGCTGTCGCTGCATGAATGCTCCGTGCCGCAGGTGCTGGCTCTCGCCGGTGCCGGCCTCACGCTCGGGCCGCCGATTCAACGCGATTTTAGAACGCCCGGCAAGCGGGGATTGTGTGGTGTGGCACACGCTGGGCCATCTAACCGGCAGCGGGCCCGTCCACGCCCTCGGCCGGCAGGTCGACCGACCGCTGCCCGACCGAGGCAAAGAACACCTGCTTGCCAAACACACGCTCGAATAGATCGACCTTGCGCCGCGCCGCCCACAGGTCGACCTCGGCGTCGCCCGCGGCTTTGACGGTCACCTCCACGCGGTCCTCCAGCACCCGGCACCGCAGGTCTTCGACCTGCTGCTGGTGCGTCCGGTCAAGAGCCAACGCCAGCCGCAGGATGGCCGCCATCTTCGCGACGCGGCTGCGCTGCGTGGCGTTCATCTCGGCGTAGCCGGGGTGCTTCTTCTTGGGGGCCGAGCCGCGGTGGTAGCGGGCCACGCAGGCCACCAGCAGCAGGTCGCTCCGCTCGAAGCCGATCAGCTCGCTGTTGAGGATCAGGTGGTAGCTGTGCTTGTGGTGCTTGTCGAAGTTGATCAGGTAGCCGACGTTGGCCAGGATGGCGGCCGGCTCGATGAGCGCACGGTCCGCCGGGTCGATGCCCAGCGGCTCGGCGAGCTGGTCGAGCAGCAGGCCGGCGATCCGCGCGGCTTGGCGGGCGTGCGAGAGGTCGACGCCGCAGTTGACGGCCAGCCGCTCGACCGCCGCGCGGCGCTCGGCCGCGGACACGACGCGTGTGGGCGCCTCGCGGATCATGGTCAGCAGCAGGCCGTCGCGGACGCCGCGCGCGAAGGTCCGGCACCTGATGACCGACCTGGCGGGCATGCCGCTCGAAAAGCGGCGCCGCGTCGCGGGCCTCAACCCCCGCCGGGCGGACATCATCGTCGCCGGCCTGCTGGTCATCGACCGCATCCTCCGCCACCTGCAGGTCAACACCGTGCAGGTGCACACGCGCGGCGTCCGCGACGGCCTGCT
>JBCCQL010000259.1:0-5144 GCA_039024355.1 Planctomycetota bacterium | reverse complement strand
GTCCGGCGGCGTGTACGTGCCCGTAGACGCCGAGTTGACGGCCCAGCGGCTGGCCTTCGTCGCTGAAGACTGCGGCGCCCGCGTGGTGATCGCAGGGCCCGGGACCGACCCGCCGGCGGGCTGCACGCGGCTGACGCCCACTGAGCTGGCCGCACCCCGCGCGGCAACCCCCAACGCGACCAAGGGTCTGTCGACCGCCGGAACGCCAACCAGGGCGCCGGGATCGCGGGCGTACGTCATCTACACCTCCGGCTCGACCGGCAAGGCGAAGGGCGTTGCGTGTGAGCACGCGGGCATCGTCAACTTCGTGCACGCGCAGGCCGCGCTGCTGCGGCCCTCGCCGGGCGACCGGGTGCTGCACGCGATGTCCCCCTCGTTCGACGGCGGCCTTGCCGAGGCGCTCCTGTCGTTGGGCAACGGCGCCACGTGTGTCATCGCCAGCCGCGAAGACACGCTAGACCCCGAGCGGCTGACCCGGCTGCTGGTCAAGCGTGGAGTGACGCTCGCGAAGTTCACGCCGGCGCTGCTGGGGACGCTCGACCCCGCCCGGCTTACGAGCCTGCACACAGTCCTCTCGGTGGGCGACACGCTCACCGCCGAGCTGGCCCGCCGGTGGCTCACCGGGCGGCGGATGCTGAACGGCTACGGACCGACCGAGGCCACCGTCGGCGCCGCGATGCATGAGCTGCGTGAGCCGCTGCGGCCCGGCCCGCCGCCGATCGGGTCGCCGGTGTCGAACGCGCGGCTGTACGTGCTCGATAGGCACAGGCAGCCGTGCCCGATTGGCGTGACGGGCGAGCTGTACATCGGCGGCGTCGGCGTCGCCCGCGGGTACCTCAACCGCCCGGAAGAGACCGCCGCCCGGTTCCTCGACGACCCGTTCGCGGATAGCCCGCCGGGCAGCGACCGGCCGCCCCGCATGTACCGCACGGGCGACCTGGGCCGCTGGCGGTCCAACGGGGTGCTGGAGTTCCGCGGCCGCGTCGACGACCAGGTGCAGCTGCGTGGCTACCGCGTCGAGCCCGGCGAGGTGACCTCCGCCCTCGAGTCGCTCCCGCAAGTCGCGCAGGCGTACACATGCGTCCGGCCAGACGCGACGGGCAGCGACCGCCTGGTGGCGTACGTTGTGCCGGCGGCATCGGCGCGCGGTCAGGCGTCGGCCGAGGGCGACCACTTGGCGTCGTGGCAGTCTCTGATGACGCAAGCACAGCACAACGCCGGGCCGCTGCGCGACAAGGCGTTCGACACGACCGGCTGGGTCAGCACGTTTACCGGCCGACCACTGCCCACCGACGAGATGCGGCAGTGGGTCGGCGCCACGGTCGCACGCATCAAGGCTTTGGCCCCGCGAGATGTGCTGGAAATCGGCTGCGGCGTCGGTCTGATCCTGCTCCCGGTCGCCCCCGACTGCCGAAGCTACACGGGCACCGATTTCTTAAGCACGTCGATCGACCAGCTACGCGGGGTGCTCCAGGACATCGACCAAGACTGGGCACGCCGCGTCGAGCTGCACCAGCAGCCGGCGCACTCACTGGCCAGCGACACAGGGCCGTTGGCCGGCCGGCGGTTCGACACCGTCGTGATGAACTCCGTGGTGCAGTATTTTCCGTCGGCCGCGTACCTGACGTCCGTGCTCCGCCAAGCGGCGGGCCTGCTGAAGCCGGGCGGCAAGATCTTCCTGGGCGACCTCCGCAACCTCCACCTGCAAGAGGCCATGGCCGCCGCCGTGGAGCTGGCTCAGGCCGGCCCCGACACCACGCGGCGCGAGCTGCTCGGCAAGATCGAAGCCCGCGTGCGGCACGAGCAGGAGCTGCTCATCGCGCCCGAGTTCCTCACCTCGCTCGCGGCCGCGCTGCCCGGCCTGTCCACCGTCGACGTGCAGCTCAAGCGTGGCCCCGCCGACAACGAGCTGACCCGCTACCGGTACGACGCCGTGCTGTCGTTCGGCGAGGCGGTAGGACCGGCCGACCCGCCGATGGTGTTGGACGCGAAGCGGGGCGTCGACCCCGCCGCGGCCCTGCAGCGGGTGGCGGCAGAGCGTCCCGACTCATGCTTGATCCGCGGCGTCTTGAACCCCCGCGTCGCGTCCGACACGGCCGCCTGGCGCCGGCTGCGCGAGCACGCCGGCGATACGATTCCGGCCGCGATTTGCGACCAAGCCGCTGCCCCGCGGCGTGCTGCGGACGCATCGGGCGGGCACGACCCCGATGTCTGGCGCGATGTCTGGGCGGACCTCGCGGGGCGGGTGGCGGGGCTAGAGGGCTACCGGCTGGGCGTCCGCTGGTCGGGCCCCGATGCGACCGACCGCTACGACGTTGTGCTGCACAAAGCGGGGGCCGCAGCGCCGGCGCTGCCGCAGCCGGACGCCGCCCACCGCACGCCGATGACCAACCGCCCGCTCGAAGAGAACCGGCTTGCGGAGCTGACGCCCACGCTGCGGGACGCGCTGTCGGAGCGTCTCCCGCAGTACATGCTGCCGTCGGCGTTCGTCTTGCTAGACGATCTGCCACGCAACACAAGCGGCAAGATTGACCAGACCGCGCTCCCGGAGCCGGCCAGCGCACGGCCGGCGTGGACCACCGGCTATGTGCCGCCCGAGGACGGCCACCAGCGGCTGGTGGCGACCGCGTGGGAAGAGGTGTTGGGGGTGGCGCCGGTGGGCGCCGACGACAACTTCTTCGAGCTCGGCGGGCACTCGATGCTGGCCGTCCGCGCTATGGCAGAAATCGAGTCTCGCACGGGCGTCGCCCTGCCGCTTGCCGCGCTGTTCCAGCAGCCAACCGTCCGGCACCTGGCCACGCTTCTGTCCGAGCCCGCTAACGCACAGGCGGCCGGCTGCCTGATCGAACTAACGCCGCACGCGGCGCCCACAGCCAAACCGCCCGCCCCGCCGCTGTTCTGCATCCACCCGGCGGGCGGGACGGTCTTCTGCTACCGCGGGCTGGCCGAGAGGCTGGGCGCCGAGCTGCCGGTGATCGGCGTGCAGGCCGTGGGCGTTGACGGCCGCCACCCGCCGCACGAAACGGTAGGCGACATGGTTCAGCACTATGTCGATCTGCTCCGCCACCGCCACCCGAACGGGCCCTACCACGTGTGCGGCTGGTCGCTTGGCGGCAACCTGGCGTACAGCGTGGCTACGCAGCTAGCCGCGGACGGGGCCCAGGTCGGCCTGGTTGGGTTGTTCGACTCCGGGGCTACGCCGCCCGCAGAGTCGCTCTCCGAGGAAGACCTCGCCCCGCTGCTTGCGGCGCTCTTCCCGGATCTGCAGCACATGCCCATCGCCGACCTCCGCCAGCTGACACCCGAGCAGCAGGTCGAGTACTTCACGGAGCGGGCGACGCGGGCGGGGCTTGTCGAAGCAGCGCAGCTGGCCGCCAGCCAGCACGTCTACACGGTATTCCAGAAGAACATCCAGGCCGTCCACCAGCACCGGCCGCGTCGCCTGCCGAGACGCGTCACGCTGTTCCGGGCAGCCGCCCAGCAGCAGACGAACGAACTGGCGGCAGACCCGCTGCTAGGCTGGGGCCCGCTGGCCGCGGGAGTCGATGTGCACAACATCGATTGCGACCACACGGCCATGATGGCGACGCCGGCGATCGACCAGCTCGCGCCGCTCGTGCGTCGTGCCGTCCTGGCCGCGGCACGCGGGTGAACAACCGCGGTGGCGTTTTGGCTTCGCGTGGAAGATTTCCGCGGGAGTGCCGCATCCCCTGTGATACGGTCAACCGCACAATACGCTTGCAACTGCAGGCTCTCGCAGGGACTGAATCGAGCATACGCTGCACCACGCAGGGCGCCGGCAGCCGGGCTGGCCGTGTTGACGGCCGCCATTTCACGCCCAACAGAGAAGACGCGGCGACGCATTCGCGTTTTGCGTTGCAACCGGCACCGCCGGCAAGCCGTCGCAAGCGGGCGTTTCCCTGCCCGCTAGCCACGATGCGATCGGTCCTACGCCAAGCCGGCGGAGCCTCCCACCGCCCGGCAGCGAACACGGCGTATGTTTGTCTGCCCAGCTCTCGGCCAACCCGGCCGCGGAGGGCGACCGGCGACCGAGCCCGGCACGCTGTGCCGATCACCGCGTGCGTGTGTGGGCGGCGGATCGAGTCTCGCTACAACCGCTGGTCGTCCCCAGGCACGAACGATATCTTTAGCAGAGGAGCGGCGTCCTTCCGGGGCAAACGGGCGGATGAATCGCCGCAAGCAGCCGCGACACGCGACACGCCGTCGGAGCACCACGCAACGCCATCGCCATGTCGGTACCCATCATCCCAGAGGACGCCCCGTTCGACGCAGAGCAGCGGGCGTGGCTCAACGGGTTCTTCGCGGGCTGGATCGGTGTCGAGGGCGCCAACAGCCGGGCGCCTGCCGCCGCGGAGGCGCTGCTGAAATCGCCGCCGGCAAACGGCGCGGCAAACGCCGAGGCGCCGCCGCAAGCGGAGTCGTCCTCGTCTATGTCCGACGCGGCTGTTTCCGACGCGTCCGCGGGCGGGCACGCTGCCTACGCCGACGACGAGGAAGACTTCCCGTGGCACGATGAGAGCCTGGACATCGGCGACCGCATGAAGCTGGCCGAGGACCGGGCGCCGCGCTACAAGCTGATGGCCGCCATGGCGCAGCTCGACTGCGGCGCGTGCGGCTACATGTGCGACACGTACGCGTACGCCATCGCCGACGGCGAAGAGAAAGACCTCACGCTGTGCTCGCCCGGCGGTCGCGAGACGGCCCGCATGCTCAAGAAGCTTGCGAAAGAGGGACTCTCTGCCGCACCAGCGGCGCGTGGCGGCACGGCGTCGTCGGGCGCCGCGGCGAAGGCGACGACCGCCGTTGTGGGCGGGGCTGCTGCAGGCGGGTCGGCGGCTGTCGCCGTAGCCGAGCCGGTGCTGGACGAGGAAGAGGCCGATGAAGAGGCGGACCTGCCGCCAACCATCGGCCGCCGCAACCCGGTGCGTGCCAAGGTCCTGAAGGTCGAGAATCTCAACGGCGCCGGCTCTGCGAAGCACACGGTGCACGTCGAGCTGGGGCTCAACGCCACCAACCTCACCTACCGGGTTGGCGACTCGTTGGGCGTCTACCCCACCAACTGCCCCGACTTGGTGGAAGAGATCCTGGCGCTGCTGCGTGCCCACGGCACCGAGCACGTCGTC
>JBCCQL010000258.1:0-5152 GCA_039024355.1 Planctomycetota bacterium | reverse complement strand
GGCGCCCTGCCACGCGTCCGGCCGGGCGGTCTCGGCGACGGAGACGGGCCGCCGGGCCCGCAGCCGGTCGATGCCCGGCCGCTGGGCGTGGCGCCCGCCACGCCGTTCTGCAGCGCCCGTCCCGTAGCCCGGCGCGTCCGATGATCGGCCCTGTCTTTTCTCGCGAAGCGGTGACCGCGCCCCGGCGGCCCAGTTTCTACGCCACACGCAGCCTGTTTGTTGCCGGGCTGTTGGTGATTGTGCTCACCGCCTGGCAGGTGCTGGTGGGCTCGCGAGACATCCGCAACCCGGGCGACCTGGCGCGGTTCGGCGAGGCGGTCTTCGCCCTGATCGCCCCGCTGGTGCTGACGGTGTGCGTCTTGTTCTCGGCGTTGTTCGCGGCCGCTTCGGTAGCGCAGGAGAAGGACCGCAAGACGCTGCTGTTGCTCCTGCTTTCCGACCTGACCAACCGCGAGCTGGTGCTGGGCAAGCTGCTGGCCAGCATGCTCACGGTGCTGGTGGTGATCGCCGCCACGGCGCCGCTGCTGATGATGCTCACGCTGTTGGGCGGCGTTTCTCACGTGCAGGTGCTGCGGGTGCTGGCCGTGACGCTGGTGGGCTCGCTGGTGGCGGGCAGCATCGGCTCGACGCTCGCGCTGTGGCGGGAGAAGACCTTCCAGGCGCTCGCCATGACCGCCCTGGTGCTGGTGCTGTGGCTGGTGGCGTTCGAGATTGTCCACGCGGGCGTGCTGGGGCAGAAGCTGCTGGGCCTGCCCGCCACGGACCTGGCCACCGCCGCCAGCCCGTGGCGTGCCGTGCAGGCGGCGCTGGAGCCCAGCTACGCCCTGCCGGCAAGCGCGGTGATCGACGCCCCGGGCGCCGCCGCCGGCCCCACGGCCACGACGCTCGTGAGCCGGTTCCTGCTGGTAGGCGCCGGCTTGGTGGCGGTGCTCAACGGCGTGGCGATCGCCCGCGTGCGGGTGTGGAACCCCTCGCAAGAGGCCCGCCCGCAGACCGGCGCCGACGAGCCGCCGGTGACCACCGCCGCCGCCGCGAACGCAAACGCGAACGACGAAGCGCCGGGCGCCGCGGCCCGGCCAAGCGTGCACAACGCACCCGGCCGGGTCCGCCGCGTGTGGGACAACCCCATCCTGTGGCGTGAGGTCCGCACCTGGGCCTACGGGCGGAAGATCTTGCTGATCAAGGTGGCCTACCTGGCGATCTTCGCCATCGCCGCCGCGGGGGCGTTGTCGGCTACCGCGTCGGCGCCGCGCGGCCGGTCGATCATCCCGCCGGCCGCCGGGCCGCTGGCGCCCATGCTGGCGGTGAGCGTGGTGCTGGTGGGCGCGTTGTCGGTCACCTCGCTCACCAACGAACGCGACGCCAAGGCGCTCGACCTGCTGCTCACCACCGACCTGACGCCACGCGAGCTGATCTTCGGCAAGCTGGGCGGCGTGGCCTACAACGCCCGCGAGATGATCCTGCTGCCCATGCTGCTGTGCGGCTACCTATGGTGGTCCGGCAGCCTGACGGGCGAGAACCTGGCGTTCCTCGTGGTCGGCCTGCTGGTGGTCAACGCCTTCGCCGCCATGCTGGGCCTGCACGCCGGCATGATGTACCCGAACTCGCGCCACGCCATCGCCGCCAGCCTGGGCACGCTGCTGTTCTTGTTCCTGGGCATCACCACGTGCATGCGGATGATGCTGGCCCTCAGCGACAGCTTCAACAGCCAGCTGGTGCCGTTCCTGGGCTTCATGCTGGGCGGCGGCGTCGGGCTGTTTGCCGTGCTGGGCTGGCGGAACCCGTCCAGCGCGATCCTGCTGGCCTCGTTCGCGGCGCCCATCACGACGTTCTACGCCATCACCAGCTTCTTGCTGGGCCAGTACGGCGCGGTGTTCGCCGCGACGATCGCCACGTTCGGCTTCGCCACCACGGCCATGCTGGTGCCGGCGCTGGCGGAGTTCGACGTCGCCACGGGCCGCACCGCCGCCAAGGGGGAATGAACCGCCCGTGGAGCTGCTCTTCGCCTTCGCCCCGCACCTGACGGCCATGGCGGCCCTGGCCGCCGCGTCGGGCGTCTTCTCCTGCAGCGAGGCGGCCCTGTTCTACCTGGGCCGCGAAGACCGCGAGCAGATGCGCCGCGGCGCCCGCGGCGAGCGGGCGGCGGTCGCCCTGCTCGCCCAGCCGGACCGGCTGCTGACCGCCATCCTGTTCTGGAACCTGGCGATCAACATGGCGTACTTCTCGCTGGCGTCGATGGTGGCGCTGGGCGTCCGCCGCGCGGGCGGCGCCGGCGGGGCGACGGCCGTCTCGCTCGGCGCGCTGATGCTGATGATCGTCGTAAGCGAGATGCTGCCCAAGAACTTCGGCGTGCTGCTCTCCCGCCGACTGGCCGCGCTGCTGGGCCTGCCCCTCGCGGCCGCCACGCGGCTGGTCGACCCGCTGCTGCCTACCCTGCAGGCGGTGAGCAACGCGTGCGGCAGGCTCGTCGCCCCCCGCTTCACCAGCGAGCCCTACATGGAGCTCACCGACCTGGAGCGGGCCATCACGCTCAGCGGCAAAGACCCCACGCTGGTCGAGCAGGAGCAGCACATCCTCAGCCGCATCGTCGCCCTGGCCGAGACACCCGTCGAAGAGGTCATGCGGCCCCGCAAGCACTACCTGGCGTTCACGCCGCCGGTGACGTCCGCAGACCTGGACGGCCAGCCCACGCCCAGCGGCTACCTGCTGATCACCGAACGCGACAGCGAAGAGATCGCCGCCGCCCTGCCGCTGGAGCGGGCGGCCATCCTGCCCATCGGCCAGCGGCTGGACTACCACGCCGCGGCCGTGGCCCTGGTGCCGTGGAGCGCGACGGCCGCCGCCGTGCTGAGCGAGATGCGGCGCCTGGGCCGGCGCGTGGCGGCCGTCCTCAACGAGATGGGCGAGACCATCGGCATCGTCACCGTAGAAGACCTGCTGGGCCAGGTGCTGCACCCGGAGCCCGCCGCCCGCCACCCCCGCGACCGGCCGGGCCGGCTGGTGGCCGTCGGCGGCGGCGCCTGGCAAGCGACCGGCCGGACCACGCTGCGGCGGATCGCCAAGCAGCTAGAAGTCGAGCTGCCCGCGACCAAGAGTGTCACCCTGGGCGGGCTCATGCAGGAGCAGCTGCATCGCGTGCCGGCGGCGGGCGATTCGCTCCTGTGGGGCGGCTTTGTGTGGCGGGTCGCGCCGCAGCAAGACTCGGCCGGCATGGTGATCGACTTCCGCCCGGCGCCTGCAGGAGGCCCGCCGGAAAACTCGCAGGCGGAACCACCAGGACCAACGCCAGACTCCAAGGCAGAAGCCGGAGAGCACCCCAGGCCAGAAGCCCAAGAGCAAAGCCCAGCGGCCCACACCTACACCGACACCGACGCGAAGACTGAAGCCGACGCACCCGCGGCAGACACCAACCCACCGCCCGAGGGACGCCCTTGATCCTCGCGTGCCTCCTCTTCGCCGTCGGGCTCGCCCTGAGCGCATTCTTCAGCGGCTCAGAGACGGGCTTCTACCGCGCGCCCCGCGTGCGGCTGCTGATCGACGCCATCTCCGGCGACCGCATCGCCAAGGGCCTGCTGTGGGCCAGCAACAACCCGGCCGCCTTCGTCGCCACGGCGCTCGTCGGCAACAACGTGGCGAACAACGTCACGGCGCTGGCCATCGTCATGGCCACCGGCGCGGTCTTCCCCGGCGTGCCCGGCGCCGAGCTCGCGCTGACCCTGGCCACGACGCCCGTCGTGTTTATCTTCGGCGAGCTGCTGCCCAAGCAGCTCTTCTTCCGCGCGCCCTACCGGCTGCTCCGGCGGTGCGCGCCGGGGCTGATGGCCGCCGGCGTGGTGTTCTCTGCCTTCAGCGTGCTGCTGTGGCTCATCAGCCGGCTGCTGCAGTGGCTCAGCCGGGCGTCGACGCCCACGGTGCGGATGGCGCTGGCGCGGCGTGAGCTCTCCGAGGTGCTCGACGAGGGGCACGCCGCCGGGCTGCTGTCGCCCGTGCAGCGGCGGCTGGCGCAGGCTACGTTTGCCCTCGGGAACAAGCCGCTGCGAGACTTCGTGACGCCCGCCGCCCGGCAGGCGAAGGCCGAGGCCGCGATGACGCCCCGCGAGGCCCTCCGCGTCGCCGCCAGGCAGAAGCAGACCTCGCTGCCGGTAGAAGACGCCCGCCGCGGCACCCAGCTGGTGGGCTACGTCACGGCCGTGGACTGCCTGCTGAAGGCGGACGCGGCCGACCTGCCCGTCCGGCCCCTGCCCGAGGCGGAGGAAACCGACCGCTACCTGACGGTGCTGCTGCGCATGCAAACCGCGGGCGACGAGCTGATCGCCACACGCGGCGCCGGCGGCAAGATCACCGGTTTCGCCACCGCCAAGCGCCTCCGCGAGGCGCTGCTGGAAGAAGACTAGAGCGGATTCGTCGTTGGTGGGGGCGCTCGGCTCGCGGCCGCAGGCGTCCGCCACGCCGAGGCGCTCACACCACCTCTAAACCCACTCTAAGCGCCAACGCACAAAACCGAAAGTCGGGGCAGGCGATCGGCGCCACACGGCCGATTTCGCAGACATCGCCGCGAAGGACCGAGGTTTTGCAGGGACGCTCTACCGGCCGCTACGCTCAACGCGCGTAGCCCAGGCTCTTGACCACGCGCAGCATCTCCTCGTAGGTGATGAACCGGCGCCGCTCGGTCAGCTTGTAGTGGTCGATCGCGCGGGCGAGCTCGGCCGCTTCGGGCGAGAGCTCGTCGTGGCTGTTGGTGAACTGGCGCCGCTCCCGGCCGGGCGTCGAGCGGGCGTCTTGCGTCCGGCGGTCGACAAACGCCGGCGTCTCCGGCTGGGGCGCGAGGCTGCTGGCCGGCGGGGAAGGCAGGACAGATTCCATGCTGGCTGCTCCGTTTGGGGGGAGGAGTGGTTCGTGGTGGGTGGCCGCTGCGGCACAGCCGGCGGCGGCTGCGACCAGCGCAGCCAAACACCCAAACTTACGCCACGACGCCCTGCCCCGCGCGAACCACACCACGCTGCGGCGCCGGCGGTGCGCCCGGCCGGTTGGGTGGCGCCGGTCGCGCAGGTTTTACGCCCCCGCCTGCCGCCCCCTACCGCAACGCGCCGCCACTCAGCCGCGCGATGAGCTGCTGGGCGGGCCCGTGGTTGGCGTCGGCCGCCAGGGCCCG
>JBCCQL010000257.1:0-5153 GCA_039024355.1 Planctomycetota bacterium | reverse complement strand
GCAAGCCCATCACCGTCGCCATCGACACCCGCACCGGCCAGCTGCTGGCCAAGGTTTGGCTCATGCGGGTGGGCCGCGTCAAGCTGTACCTCCTGGACTGCGACGTCGAGGGCAACAGCCCGCAGGACCGCCAGCTGACCAGCCGGCTGTACGGCGGCGACACCCGCACACGCATCCGCCAAGAGATGGTGCTGGGCATCGGCGGCGTCAAGGCGCTCAAGGCGCTGGGCATCAAGCCGGGCGTCTACCACCTGAACGAGGGCCACAGCGCGTTCGCCCCGCTGGAGGTCATCGCCGACACCATGGACCGCGACGGCGAGACCTTCGACGACGCCCTGCGTGAGGCCGCCCAGCAGACGGTCTTCACCACGCACACCCCCGTGCCGGCCGGGCACGACCGCTTCGACGCCGAGCTGATCGAAGAGCACCTCGGCCCGCTGCGAGAGCGGCTGGGCATCTCGCACCAGCAGCTGATGGGCCTGGGCCGCGTCGAGCCGCAGAACGAGCAAGAGACGTTCTGCATGACCGTCATCGGCCTCAAGCTCTCCCGCCGCGCGAACGCCGTGAGCTCTCTGCACGGCCATGTCTCCCGGCGGATGTGGGCCCACCTGTGGCCGTGGCGGGTAGAAGAGGATGTGCCCATCGGCCACATCACCAACGGCGTGCACATCCCCAGCTGGCTCGCGGCGCCCATGCGGACGCTGTACGACAAGGCGCTGGGCCAAGACTGGCCGACCCGCATGGGCGACACCGAGACCTGGCAGGGCGTCTACCGCGTCGACCCAGGCGAGCTGTGGGAGACCCACAACGCCCTGAAGAGCCGGCTGCTAGACTTTGTCCGCCGGCGGTTGAGCCGGCAGTGCCGCCGACGCAACGAGGACGAGTCCGCCGTCGAGGCGGCCCGCACGGCGCTGGACCCCAGCGCGTTGACTATCGGCTTCGCCCGACGGTTCGCCACGTACAAGCGTGCCGACCTGTTCCTGCACAAGATGGACGAGCTGGCCGAGCTGATCAACGACACCAACCGGCCCGTGCAGTTTTTGTTCGCCGGCAAGGCGCACCCGGCCGACGAGGGCGGCAAGACCTTCATCAAGCGGATCGCCAACCTCCGGCACGACCCGCGGTTTGCTGGGCGGGTGGTCTTCATCGAAGACTACGACATCAACGTTACGCGTCACATGATCCAGGGCGTCGACGTCTGGCTGAACAACCCGCGGCGCCCGCTCGAGGCGTCCGGCACCAGCGGCATGAAGGTCGTCCTCAACGGCGGCCTCAACTGCTCGATCCTGGATGGCTGGTGGGCCGAGGCCTACAACGGCGCCAACGGCTTCGCCATCGGCGACGGCACCCAGCACGTGGACGACTCCGTGACCGACCAGCGCGACGCCGACCGGCTGCTGGAGGTGCTCACCGATGAGGTCGTGCCCATGTTCTACGACCGCGACGCCGACGGCCTGCCGCACAAGTGGATCGAGCACATGATGGACTCCATCGCCACGCTCGCCGCCCGGTTCAGCGCCCACCGCATGGTGAGCGACTACACCCGCCACACCTACCTGCCCGCCGCCGGCGGCGTCAGCAGCGAGATGACCGGCAAGTAATAGGGCCATCGGCAAGCAGGCAAGCAGGCAAGCCCGCCGCCTGAGGGCCGCGGCGCCTGCTAAGCTACGGGCATGATTCATTCCCCCGACGACGCGGCGCTCGACGACCTCTGCGACGCGCTCGCCCAGCGGGCGGGCGAAACCGACCGCTCCGGCGCCTGGCCGGCAGAGCAGCTGCGGCTGTGTGGCGAGGCGGGCGTCTACCGGTGGTTCTTGCCCAAAGAGTACGGCGGCGACGCCTGGGGCGCTGAGGCGGTGGTCCGCGGCTACTTGAAGCTCAGCGCGGCGTGCCTGACCACAACGTTCGTCATCACGCAGCGGACGGCCGCCTGCCGCCGGCTTGCGCTCAGCGACAACGCCAACCTGAAAGCGCGGCTGCTGCCGGCGCTGGCGGCCGGCGACGCGTTTGCCACCGTCGGCATCTCGCACCTCACCACCAGCGGCCTGCACCTGGGCGCGCCGCGGCTGGCGGCCGAGCGAACCAGCAGCGGCTGGCGGCTGAGCGGCGTCGCGCCGTGGGCGACCGGCGCCGCCGCGGCGGACACCCTGGTGCTGGGCGCCAGTGTCGTCGAGGGCGGGCAGGCCACCGGCGATGAGTTGCTGGTGGCCGTCGACAAACACACGCCGGGCCTTGCGGTCCCCGAGCCCTTCAGCCTGGTGGGCGTCTCGGCCAGCTCGACCGGGGCGGTCAACCTGGCCGACGCGACGGTCGCCGAAGAAGACGTGATCGCCGGGCCGACGCAGAAGGTGCTGGCCGCCCCCGGCCGCGGCGCCTCGACCGGCGGGCACGAGACCTCGACGCTCGCCCTCGGCCTCGCGGGCGCGGCCCTGGAGTACCTCGGCAAAGAAGCCGGCAAGCGGGACGACCTGGGCGAGGCCTCCGCCGCCCTATCGGCCGAGCACGCGGAGCTCGTGGCGGACCTGCTCTCCATCGCCCGCGGCGAGCCGGCGTGCAGCAACGAATCGCTCCGCACCCGAGCCAACAGCCTGGTGCTGCGGGCGACGCAGGCGGCCCTGTCCGCCGCCAAGGGCGCCGGCTACGTCGCCGGCCACCCCGTCGGCCGCTGGTGCCGCGAGGCCCTCTTCTTCATGGTGTGGAGCTGCCCCCAACCGGTAGCGGCGGCAAACCTGTGCGAGCTGGCGGGGATCGAGTGAATTGCGGATTGCGGAATGCGGATTGCGGAATGACGATGGGAACCGGCGTGAGCTAACTGATGACGACGACCGGCCGCTTGCGCGTCATTCCGCATTCCGCAATCCCCCACTCCGCATTCCGGCGCCATTCCCATGCCCGAGCCCCAAGTCGTCTGGCACCAGCAAACCGTTACCCGCGCGATGCGTGAGTCGACGCGTGGCCACCGCGGCTGCGTCGTTTGGTTCACCGGGCTAAGCGGGTCGGGCAAGAGCACGGTGGCCAACGCCGTGGACGCCAGGCTGCACGAACTCGGCGTGGCCACCTATGTGCTAGACGGCGATAACGTCCGCCACGGCCTCAACGCCGGGCCCGGCATGCTGGCCGAGCGGCACGGCGAGGACTACGCCAAGCGGTTCGGGCTGGGCTTCGGGCAGCAGGACCGCGAGGAGAACATCCGCCGCATCGGCGCCGTGGCCAAGCTCTTTTGCGACGCGGGCATCGTCACGCTGACGGCCTTTGTGAGCCCGTACCGGGCCGACCGCGACGCCGTGCGTGGGGCGTTGGGCGAGGGCGATTTCTTCGAGGTGTTCGTCGACGCGCCGCTCGAGGTTTGCGAAGCACGCGACCCCAAGGGCCTGTACAAAGAGGCCCGCGCGGGGCGCCTCAAGGGCTTCACCGGCATCGACGACCCGTACGAGCCGCCAACCGATGCCGAGCTGGTGCTGGCCGCCGCCGACCACACGCCAGCAGAGCTAGCAGCGCAGGTCATCGAAAAGCTGACGGCCTCGGGCGTGCTGCCAGGGGCGCTCGCATCGCGGCCCCAAGAGTGACCGCGGGGCGGGGCACGACGCGTAGGCCGCACCGGTTACCGGGCATAGCTAGCTGCCTGCCCGGCCACGCCGATCTCCGTGGCGGCCTCGGAATTTCGACGAATGCGTGTGGCACGATTGACCGGCGAAGGGCCGAACGGATACCGTGTTGTGCGTAGAAGGCCGTCGCAAAGTATGCCCACCCCGAACAGCCCACCAGATTTGCGTAGGCGGCGCCATGGACAGGCGCCACTCGCGGGCGGCGACGCATCATTTTTAAGCGCTGCGTGAGTAAGCCGCGACACCGGCCGGCGCTACACGCCGCTTCAACACACACGCCAAGGCTGGCGGCTCGCGTCCCTCGCCGGGTGCGTGCTGAGCTGAGGAGAACGCAAGCGATGCCCGCCGCTTCCAAGAACGCGACGTCTACCCACGCGGCCCGCAAGCCGCGTGCGCACAACGCGGCCGCGCGGGAACAGTCTGACACGCTGGCGGCCCGCATCCGCGAACGCATCACCAAGCGGCTCGGCCCACGGGTCCGCGACCTGCGGGTGTCGGTCACCGGAAAGCTCATTGTGCTGAGCGGGCGTTGCTCGACCTACTACTCCAAGCAGCTGGCCCAGCACGCCGCGCTCGGCGTGATCGAGGACGAGCAGCTGGACAACGCGATCGAGGTTGCGATCGCTCGCTGAACCCGTCGGCGCTGGGCTCGTCGGCGCTGGGCCTGTCGGCATGGCGAAAGCCGCGGGCGACTCGCCTGTCGTTGACCTTGGCATTGATCGGGCGTCACGTTTCTAGCAGCGCTCGATCGGCGATCGCCGCCAGTTTCTCCTCAAGTTCTGCCCTGCCGACCGAGACGTGCATCTCGACGGCGAGGGCCCGCAGGGCGACCCCGCCCAGCGCTTCGGACTGCACTTTCACCAGATCTTTGTGCGTGCAGACGGCTAGCTCGGCGCCGCACCCCGCCGCCGATCTGTTGAGCTCGGCGATGTCCGCGGCCGTGTACGCGTGGTGGTCCGCGAAGGCGTGGAAGCCCGCGACCTCGGCGCCCAGGCCGGTGAGTGTCCGGCGGAAGGCGGCCGGGTTGCCGATGCCGCAGAACGCCATCACGCGGCGCCCGGAGAGTCCATCGACCGGCTGCGTTTCACCGCTGGCCGCCAACAGCGCGGCGGGCCGGTGCCGGGCCTCGCACCACACGGCGTCGGGGGCGATGCGCGTGACTCGCTCGCGGATCGCCTGCCGCCGGGTAGCGTCGATCGCGTCGGCGCGCGTCAGGCACACGACGCCGGCCCGCCGCAGGCCGGTGAGCGGCTCACGCAGCGTGCCGCGCGGCAGCAGGTGGCCGTAGCCGTACGGCGCCGTCGCGTCGAGCAGGACGATGTCCAGGTCGCGGGCCAGCCGGCGGTGCTGGAAGCCGTCGTCCAGCACCACGGCCTGCGTCGCCAACTCTTCGGTGGCGATCGCCGCGCTGGCGTGCCGGTCGCGGCCCTGCAGGTGCGGCACGTCGGGCAGGGCTTGTTCGAGCTCGAGGGCCTCGTCGTTCTTGGCGCCCTCTTCGGCGCGGTAGCCGCGGCTCAGGATGGCCACACGCACGCCGCGGCCGCGGAG
>JBCCQL010000256.1:0-5154 GCA_039024355.1 Planctomycetota bacterium | reverse complement strand
TCCGGCTGGACATCCCCGTAATGATTGCCGCGGCGGCCGCCCTGTGGGTGCTCGGCGCAAACGGCAGCCTGTCACGAATCGAGGCCGTCGGGTTGGTGCTGGCGCTCATCGCCTACTTTATCTGGACGGTTACCAAGGGCCGCAGCGAGCAGAAGCAGCTTGAGGCAGAGCTGGAAGGCCTCTCGCCCGCCGGCGGGGCCGGCGCCATCACCCTGGCCGTCGCCCAGTTTGTCGCCGGCCTAGTGCTGCTGGTCGGCGGGGCGAACTACCTGGTGCAGGGCTGCACCGAGTTGGCGGTCGCCTTCGGCGTCAGCGAGCTGGTGATCGGCCTCACCGTGACGGCCATCGGCACCTCGCTGCCGGAGCTGGTGACCTCGCTGATGGCCGCCCTGCGCGGCAAGCGGGATTTGGCAGTGGGCAACGTCGTGGGCAGCAACATCCTCAACATCTTAGCCGTGCTCGGCATTTCTGGCGCCGTGTCGCCGACCGGCATACCCGTCAGCGGTGACGCGCTGGGCTTCCACATCCCGCTCATGGTGGCGGTCTCGGTCGTCTGCTTCCCGGTCTTCTTTACCGGCTTGGCTATCGTGCGGGCCGAGGGCGTGGCGATGCTGCTTTTCTACGCCGCGTACCTCGGCTACGCCGCCTACGCCGCACGCACCCATACTCCCGGCGCCGCGGTCACGCTGGCGTTCGTCGCGGGGCTAGCGGTCATCGGCGGCGTGTCGGTCGCCTTTGGCCGCCGCGCTGCGTAGCGGCGTAGCAAAGCCCCGCTATGCGCTCGCCGGCCGTGCCTTGCGGCCGCTTGCTTCAAGTGCGGGGCCGATTGCGTCGATTATGCCAACTGTGCAGGCGCCTCTTGCCTGCACGCAGAGGGCCCGCCTACGGACGCACCCGCACCGATGAGAAAGCCGCGGGCAGCGTTGACCGTCATACCATCTGCAGGGACCGGTGGCCTTGGCGAACGCCGGCCCGGCAAGCTGGCGCTGCGGTTGCTGCTGCTAGGCTCGCTTCTGCTTGGCGCCGCGGTCGGGTGCCAACGCGGATTCTACCGCCGCCAGGCCGACGCCGAGGCGAACTGCCTGATCGACGGCAAGGCGGGCCTAGTCAATTCGGACGGGCAGCTGCTGCGGATCGACATCGACCCGCGCTCACGGATGTTCTCGGCCGAGGACCCCGACCGGCCGGCGATGCCGCCGGACGACCCCGTGTCGCACGCCTTCCTCGAATGCGTCGACGGCAAGCGGGGCGCCAAGGCCAACCGCTGCGCCGCCCGCACGCCGTTCGTCGAGAACCCGGCGTGGCTTGCCAGCCTGCCGCGGGATGGTGACGGCACGCTAGAGCTCGACCTCGCGTCGGCGGTGCAGCTCGCCCTGCTGCACTCGCCGGACTACCAGAGCCAGCTTGAGGAGCTCTACCTGTCGGCCCTGGACGTGGCGTTTGAGCGGTTCCGGCTGGACGCGCAGTTTTTTGGCGGGTCGTCGGTCTTCTTCACCGCGGACGGGCGCGACCGCAGCGGCGCCGGCAACGCCTCGAGCCTGCTGAGCGTCAACACCTCACGCTCCCCCAACCGCTTCCGCCTAGAGAAGCTCACGGCCACGGGCGGCGAGATTGTGGTCGGTTTCGCGAACTCGCTCATCTGGCAGTTCTCCGGCGCCAACGACTACACCAGCACAACGCTGCTCGATTTCTCGATCATCCAGCCGCTGCTGCGGACAGGCGGCAGGGCCGTGATCCTGGAGCGGCTGACCATCGCCGAGCGGGCGCTGCTAGCCAACGTTAGGGCGATGGAGCGCTTCCGACGCGGCTTCTACCTGAGCATCGCCACCGGGCGGGACGCCGGCCCGGGCCCGTCGCGGCGGGGCGGGTTCTTCGGCGGCAGCGGGCTGGAGGGCTTCACCGGCATCGGCGGCGGCGGGTTCGGCCGCGTGGGCGGCGGCGGGGGCGGGTTCACCGGCGGCGCCGGCGCCGCGGCGGCGGGCGGCTACATCGGCCTGCTGCAGCAAAGCCAAGAGCTCAAGAACCAACGCAGCAACATCGCCGCGCTTCGCACCAGCGTCGACCAGCTGCAGGCATCTTACGACGCGGGTCGGATCGACCGCTTCCAGGTCGACCTCGCGCGCCAGGCCCTGTTCAACGCCCAGAGCCGGCTGCTCAGCGCCGAGGCCGACTACCAATCCACCGTCGACGACTTCTTGATCGACCTGGGCCTGCCGCCCGACATCATGGTACGGCTGGTTGATCCGTTGCTCGACCCGTTCCAGCTCCGACCGCTTGAGCTCAGCGACCTGCAGCGCGACGTCGCCGACAACGCCGCTGCCCTCCGCCAAGCGGCGCTCGAGCGAGCCGAACGGCCGGGCGCCGAGCCTGCGCCGCAAGGCTCTGGAAGCAGGGCCGAGGTCGTGCCGCTGGGGCCGGCGATCCCCACGCCGAACGGGCCCACAGCCAAGTCCGGCGCCCAAGCTGACCGGGGCGATCCGCGTGTAGATCCGCCCACGCCTGCCGACCTGGCTGAGCAGGCGATCGAGCAGATCGCAAGCGTCGAGGCAGACTACGAGAAGCTGCTGGCGGCCCTGCCGGACCGCAAGACGCACCTGGAGCAGCTTGCCGGCCGAGACGAGGTCGCCACCGCCCAGATCGACGCCGGGCTGCTGACGCCCGCGCGGCTGGACGAGCGTGTCAAACGGCTCCGCCAAGACCTGGACAACCTGGAGGGACGCATCCGCGTCGCCACGGCCGCGTTGCAGGCACCCGAACCGCCGGCGCACGACTTCGCCTACAACGAACGCATCCGCAAGGGCACCACGGAGCTCGCCGCCCTGCTGCTGGAGCTGTCGCTCGTGCAGGCACGGACGCGGCTCGACACGCTCGATATCACGCCGACGGAGCTTACCGACGAGGACGCGTTGGCCATCGCCCGCCTGCACCGCCGCGACTGGAAAAACGCCAGGGCGTCGCTGGTCGACGCGTGGCGGCTGGTCAACTTCAACGCCAACGCGCTGCTGAGCGACTTGGACATCACCTTCAGCGGCGACATCGGCAACGTGGGCGACAACCCACTGCGGCTACGCGACACCAACGGGCGGCTCCGCGTGGGAATCGCCTTCGACGGGCCGATCACGCGGCTCAGCGAACGCAACATCTACCGCCAGGCGTTGATCGAGTTCCAACAAGCGCGGCGCAGCTACTACCAGTTTGTGGACCGGGTGCACCAGGGGCTGCGGGCTTCGCTCCGGCAGGTCCGGCTGAACGAGATCAACTTCGAGCTCCGGCGTGAGGCGGTTCTGGTGGCCATCGCCCAGGTGGACCTGACGCAGATCCGCCTTTCCGAGCCCCCAAAGCCCGGCGAAGAGACCCAGTTCGGCGACACCACGGCCCGCGACCTGGTGCAGGCCCTGTCGGACCTTCTGAGCGTGCAGAACGACTTCCTCAGCGTCTGGGTCAACAACCGCGTGCAGCTGCTCAACCTAGAGTTCGACCTGGGCTTAATGCAGCTTGACCAGCAGGGTCAGCGTGTGCCGCTCGCGTTGCCGCTGGCGGACTTCGCCGATGCCGTGGTTTGCCCGATGGACGGCGGACCCGAACGGCTGCCGGCAGACTTGCAGCTGCCCGAGGGGGTGACGCCGCTGCCATTGGGAGCCTTGCCGCCAGGCGAAACGGCCCCGCTCTGCTACCCGCTGGCGCGGCCCGTGGCTGCAGCACGCCCGGCGCCAGGGCGGGGCGGCGGGCTCGCCCAGCCCGCTTCTGTTTCGACCGGCAGGAGCCTGCAAGCCAGCGTCAAAAGGCTCCCCACGCCGCCGGCGAACACAGAACCCAGCCAACCTGAGATGGCGTCTCATGCCGGGGCTGCGGGCGGGGGGCAACGGCATCAAGCCAGCCCGGCCGCGGTAAAGGTGGGCGATCGGGCCTCGAAAGACTAGACTCAGGCCATGATGAAAGCCGCATTCGCCGCTGACCCAATTCGCCAAAGCCGTCACGGGGCAGCCACGGTTTGGCTGCTGGTCGGCCTATCGTCGGTGGTGATCGCTGCCGGTGGTGGCTACCTAGCGTTGCGTGGTGGCCCTTCGCTCAGCGGCATTGAGCAAGCGGTATGGCACGAGGTCACACGCGGCGACTTCGAGCTGGTGATCACCGAGCGTGGCGAGATCGAGTCCGCCGACGACGTCGAGATCCGCTCCGAGGTGAAAAGCGGCAACCACCTTGGCACGGCGATCCTCCGGATCGTGCCCGAAGGGTCTGAGGTTAAGAAGGGCGACTTTCTGATCCAGCTCGACTCCTCGCTGCTGGACGAGGACGTGGTGCTTCAGCAGATCGCCGTGAACACGGCCGAGGCGCTCGTCGTCGAGGCGAAGAACCAGTACGAGACGGCGGTCATCGCTAAGCAAGAGTACCTGGAGGGCACGTTTGTCCAAGAGCGTGAGACTCTCGAGAGCGAGTTGTTCGTCGCCGAAGAGAATCAAAGCCGCGCCGAAGAATACCTCGAGTACAGCAAGAAGCTCGCTGCCAAGGGCTACGTGAATGACCTGCAGCTCGAGGCGGATCGCTTTGCCGTCGAAAAAGCGAAGAAAGAGTACGCAGCCGCCAAGACCAAGCTGCGTGTGCTGGAAGAGTTCACCCGCGTAAAAATGCTCAAGCAATGCGAGAGCGACATCCTCATCGCCAAAGCCAAGTGGGAATCTGAGCAGAGCAGCCTCCGGCTAGAGAACGACAAGCTGGCCGAGATTCAAGACCAGATCGCGAAGTGTTCGATCACAGCCCCAATCGATGGGGTCGTAAAGTACGCCCACACGAACGACCGACGCGGCGACGATGACTTTATCGTCGAGGAGGGCGCCACCGTGCGAGAGAGGCAGGTGCTGATCCGCATGCCCAAGGCAGACAGCATGCGGGTCGAGATGAAGATCAACGAGTCGTTGGTCAAGCACGTGAAGCCCGGCATGCGTGCAGAGATCCGCCCCATTGGCTCGCGGGGCGTTCCGCTGGTTGGTGCCGTTGACTACGTGAACCAGTACGCCGAGCCGTCTGGTTGGCGGAAAGCGAATGTCAAGGAGTACAAGGCGTACGTGACTGTCGAATCCTCTACCAGCGAGCTGAGGAGTGGCATGACGGCGTCGGTTGCGATCCAGTCGAAGTTCCTGCCCGACGCCCTGCTAG
>JBCCQL010000255.1:0-5159 GCA_039024355.1 Planctomycetota bacterium | reverse complement strand
TGTCGCCAGCGTGCCGCTGAAGGCCGCGGACGTGAAGGGCATTGGCTTGTCCGGCCAGATGCACGGCGCCGTGTTCCTGGACAAGAAGCACGCCGTGATCCGCCCCGCTATGCTGTGGAACGATCAACGCACCGCCGGCGAGTGCGAAGAGATCGAGCGGCGTGCCGGCGGCCGCAAACGGCTGATCAGGCTGGCGGCCAACCCGGCCCTCACGGGCTTTCAAGCGCCAAAGGTCTTGTGGCTACGCAACCACGAGCCCCGCAGCTTCAGCCGCCTGCACAAGGTGCTGCTTCCGAAGGACGACGTGCGGCGGCGCCTTACCGGCGAACTCGCCACGGACGTGAGCGACGCCAGCGGCACCCTGCTGCTGGACGTGGCCAAGCGGCGGTGGTCCGGGCCGCTGCTCACCGAGCTCGACCTCGACGCCGGCCTGCTGCCGCACTGCTTCGAATCGCATGAGCCGACGGGCACGCTCACCCCGGGCGTGGCGAAGCGGCTGGGCTTATCGCCCGCGTGCGTGGTGGTTGCCGGGGCGGGCGACTGCGCGGCCGGGGCGGTGGGGAACGGTGTCGTCCGCCGGGGTGTGGTCAACGCGTCGCTGGGCACGTCTGGCGTGGTGTTCTGCCACAGCGATACGCCCCAGTACGACCCCCATGGCCGGCTGCACACGTTCTGCCACGCCGTGGACGGGAAGTGGCACATGATGGGCGTCACGCTCACAGCGGCCGGGGCCTTGGAGTGGCTGGCGAGCGTGCTTTTCCCGACCGGGACCCGCCGCCCACGCGACCTGTACGCGGCGTTAATCGACGAGGCGGCCGCCACGCCACGCGGCGCCGAGGGGCTGCAGTTCCTGCCCTACCTGGCGGGCGAGCGGACGCCCCACGCTGATCCCTTCGCCCGCGGCGCCTTTGTCGGGCTGACGCTGCGGCACACGCGTGGGCACTTGGTGCGTGCGGTGCTGGAAGGCGTGTCGCTGGCCCTGCGTGACAGCCTGGACATCATCCAAGAGTGCGGGGCCGCGGCCCGCGAGGTGCGCGCCACGGGCGGCGGCGCCAAGAGCCCGGCTTGGCGCCAAATCTTGGCGGACGCCTTGGGCAAACGCGTCACCGCGATGGCGGCCGATGAGGGACCCGCCTACGGCGCCGCGCTGCTGGCCGCTGTGGGGTGCGGCTGCTACCGCGACATCCGCCAGGCGTGCGACGCCACCATCGCCACCGCAGAGACCACCCGGCCGACCGCCGCCGGCCGCAAGCACTACACGGCCGCGGCAGAAGCGTTCCGCGGCTTGTACCGCTCGCTGAAGGGCGACTTCCGCACGCTCGCAGAGCTGAGCGATGGAAGCGGGCGGTGATGCTCGTGATCAGTCGGCTTGGTCGATGCCGCTTCCGGGCGGCAGGGCGACACCCCCGCCGGCGAAGCCTTCGCCCGCCAGCGGCACGCCGCTGGTTTGTAGCGCGGTAAGGATGGGGCTCGCTTGTCCCGCCCCGGCGGCGCCCAGGTCCTTGAAGTGCTGGATCAGGTCCGCGTGGAGCTGCACGCCTTCGATGTACCGGACCCGCGCGCCGGCGTCGCTCTCTAGCAGCTCTGCGAGCTGAGCCTGCTGCTGTTCGGTGAGGACTTCGTCGACCATCGCCGAGACCAGCATGTCGACTTGTGCGAGGGTCGCTTCGCAGGGTTCGGGCGTGTTGTGCATTGGTGGTGGCCGTGGTTTTGGCGGGACCGCTCAGCCATTGCCTCAGCGACACCAAAAGATGTGGCTACGGCGGGGCTGATCTGGGCGTTGAGGGGGGCTGTTGGTGGGCCGGCTTTTTCGCAGGAGCGCGGGGGTCGGAGTCGCCTCGGCGGCAAGTCTCTCGGGTGAGGGGTAGAGGTGGGGCGGCGCAGCAAGTCTTGCTTGCGGAAACCTCTTTTGGCTGTACGGAGGCCGCACTACTATCGGTTCGGCAGAAGTGGCTGGTATCCACCACCGCCGCGGGTGATAGCGGATTTCCGCAACCACCGCAATGCGCGTTCTGGGCCGCACCGTCTACCAAGGCTGAGGGCCTGCTGCGAAACCGGCGCCGGGACCGGGCACAGCAGTCGGGTAGGAGTGGGTGTTGCTCGCCCACGCGGTGTACCAAGCCTGACGAATGCGTGATTGCCGCGAAGCCGACGCGCGCTACGCAACACCAACAGCGGCCACGCCGATGCACGGAGAGCCCAGCCACGAAAGGCCAACCCGGGGGGCCTCCGGCGACGGTGCGACCGGCGACACGGATCAAAGCCGAGGCGTGATCCCGGTACAGCCACCCGTCGATCGATGGGCAGAAGTCGCCCTGGTGTTCTTGGTGTTTTTCATCGTCGGTGGCGAACCGGCGCCGCACCTCAACGAGCAGCACTACCTCGCGCGGCTGAAGCACTTCTGGGACCCGCAGTGGTGCCGCGGCGACCTGTTCCTGGAATCGCCCGACGCGCACTTCACCATTGTTTGGCTCGTCGGCTGGGTCACGCTGCTGCTGCCGCTGCCGGCGGTGGCTTGGGTTGGACGCATCGCCGCGTGGGCGTTTCTGGCGTGGGCGTGGCAGAGGCTTAGCTGGGCCGTCGCGCCCGCGCGGTTTTGCTCCGTGCTGGCGGCGGCCGTCTGGTTGGTTGGGATCCGCGAGGGCAACTTGGCGGGCGAATGGGTCGTCGGCGGCGTCGAGGCCAAGTGCTTCGCCTACGGCTTTGTGCTGCTCGGCCTGAAGGCTTGCGTTGAAGACCGCTGGTCGGCGGCCTGGGTTCATCTCGGCGTGGCGACGGCACTGCACGCCTTGGTGGGCGGCTGGTGCGTGGCGATTGTGTTCGCCCTTTGGATCTGCAGGAAGGGGCCGCGGCCAACCTTCCCGGCCATGGCGCCTGCGCTGGCGGCCGGCGCTTGCTTGGGATTGCTTGGCGTCGTGCCGGCGATCGCCATGAACTGGGGCACGCCGGCCGAGGTGGTGGCTCAGGCCAACCGCATCTACGTGTTCGACCGGCTGCCGCACCACCTCGCGCTGCTGTCCAAGCCCGACGCTTGGCTGCTGGAGCGTGGCGGCCGCCACGCGGCGGTCTTGGCGCTGCTCGCGGGCGTGACGGCTTGGGCCTTCACCCGGCGGAGCGTGGGCGCCACAGCGCCGGGCTCAGCAGCGCTACGCCGCGTGTGCTGGTTTGCTTGGGGCGCGGTCGGCCTGGCAGGCGCTGGGCTGGTGATCGAGGTCACGCTGGGGCGCCACCCGGCGGCGGCGGCCTCGCTGCAGCGGTACTACTGGTACCGGCTGACCGACGTCGCGGCGCCGTTGGCGGTATCGCTCGGCGCCGCGCACATGATCGCCCAAGGCGTTCAACGCCGGTCTACGCTAGCCGTGGGCGTGGCGGTGCTTGCCGTTGTCGGCGTGGCGAGCAGCCTGTGGCCGGTTGTCGCGGGCCGCCTGGCCAGCCCCACACCGCCCGGCGACAACCGCGTGGCGGACCTCGACGCATGGATCGACGTCTGCGCGTGGGTCCGCGACAACACGCCACAGGACGCCCTGTTCCTGGTGCCGCGCTCGTCGAACTCCTTCAAGTGGCGGGCCGAGCGGCCCGAGGTCGTCACGCAGAAGGACATCCCGCAAGACGCGGCCAGCATGGTCGAGTGGAAGCGGCGGCTCGACGAGGTCTTCCGCGGCCCGGCGACGCCCGAAGGCAGGGGCCCGGCAAGACCGCTCCACAAGCTTGGCGCCGGCCGGCTACGAGAACTAGGCGCCCGCTACGGGGCGTCGTATGTTCTCTGCGGCCGCCAGCGGGCGTTGAGCCTTCCGGTCGCCTACCGCAACCGTGCGTACGTTGTCTACCAGCTCCCCGCCGCGCGGTAGCAGCCGCCCGCCCGCAAACCCTTCGCACCGCCGCTCTATCAGCATGCCCGCACGGACGCCCGCCACTGCACGCCCCGCCGCGGTCGCGTTCGATTTGGACGGGCTGCTGGTCAACAGCGAAGACGTGTACCAGCGTGTCGGGTCAGAGATTTTGCGGCGGCGTGGCAAACGGTTTGAGGACCCGCTGCGTCACGCCATGCTCGGCCGGCCGGCGGCCGACGCGCTGCGTGTGATGATCGACTGGCACGCGCTAGACGACTCAGTCGAAGACCTGGCCCGCGAGTCCGAAGGGGTGTTCTGGCAGCTGGCCGCCGGCGAACTGCGGTGCATGCCGGCGGCGGTCGATCTGCTCGATTGGCTCACGCAGCGTGGCGCCCCGCGGGGCGTTGTGACCAGCGGCAGCCGGGCGTACGCGGCAAAGGTGCTAGAGCTGGTGGGCCTCGCCGGGCGGTTCGCCTTCTGCATCACGGCCGACGACGTCACCCACGGCAAGCCCGCCCCAGAGCCGTACACGAAGGCCGCCGAGCGGTTTGGCGTCCCGCCCGAGGCGATGCTGGCTCTGGAAGACAGCGCGACCGGCTGCCGGGCCGCCGTTGCCGCGGGTGCGTTGACCGTGGCCGTTCCCAACCGCCACACGGCCGACCATGACTTTCCGCCCGGGGTCCGCCGCGTCACATCGCTGGGCGACCCGGAGCTACGCCGGTTGCTCACTGGCGACGGCGCCTGAGTCTGCCGGCGGGCGTTGCAAGCCACGGCGGTGATCGCCACACGCCGCTGGCTGGCCGGCGCCATGCGTCCCGGCCCGGCGCCTTCGGCGGCCTGAAAAATCGTCACACTTTGCCTGATCCGACCGGTTGGCGGCGGCCGATGTTCATCAAGCCGTACCGGCGCCGCCTGGCGCTTCTTAGACCCTCCTAGCGAGCAGCAAGGACGCTGGCGATGCAACGCTTGATGACGGCTTTGGCCCTGGCCGCGGTAACGGTCTGCGGGGCGGCACAGCTGGGGTGCCGAGCCTGCGGCGGCAACTGCTACGACTACGCCCCGCCGGTTGCGGACTGCCACTGCAACGCGTGCGGCGGCGGACGCAGCGGCTCGATCATGCCCGGCGGGTACGCCGCCGACGGGTCCAGCAGCGGGCAACTGGACACGGAGCATGCAGCAGTCGCCGAGGCACAAGCAGCCGGCGACGCGTACCGGCGTTAAGAGCGGCCAAACAAAACCCCGGTCGTGTGCGGCGATGTCTTCGAAAAAGGCCGGGGAACGCCGATCGCCTGCCCCGGCGTTGGATTTTGGCCGGCGGCGCTAAAGCGC
>JBCCQL010000254.1:0-5168 GCA_039024355.1 Planctomycetota bacterium | reverse complement strand
TCCATCCCGCTGGTGGGCGTCGGCGTAGAGGCTTGGCCCCAAGCCGTGGCGGCGATCAGGGGCAAGACAGTCGAGGCGGCAGAAGCAAAGCGACGCAACATGAGTGGGGGCTCCAGTGGGGTGAAAATTTGGGTGTGGCCGGTTGCAGCCGAAGGAATCGGCGCAGCGCGAGAGCATGCGGCGAGGCGGATCCGCCGCGACTGCGCCGGCAGTCAAGAGCGTGCGAGGCCGAGATACGGCCACGCGGTCAGACAGCAATGGGCGTGCGGTTCACTAGCGGCCGCAAGACATCCGGGGCAGAAACACCGGCCCGATCTGGCCGGTCTGCCACTTAGTCGCTCGGCAGGGCGAACGCTTACAAGAGTTCGGCAAGAAATTTCTTCCCGCCGCTAGCAACCACGTGTCGTAGCGCACGCACGATGCAGCAGAGCATGCACCACGTGCAGAACCGACGCGGCGCCGTTAGCGGTCGCCGCCCCCGTTGGCGCCGTGATCGACCGGTGCGTCGGCTTCGGCGAGCGACGCCGCGATACGCTGCCGGGCGTCGGCCGGCATGGCAGAGGCCTCCGCGGCACGCCGGCGGGCGGCCTCGTCTACCACTTTGAGCTGCGCCGCCACCTTGCGGCAGTAACTGCACACCAGCTGGTGCAGCCACACGGCCCACCGCTCAACGGCGGTCAAGTCGCGGTGGCAAGAGTCGGACATCAGGTGCGTGGACTCCTCGCAGCGGAGCGTCAGCAGCATTTTGAGAGCACGCCAGACAGACACGCTACCGACCCTCAAACCAACGAGACTGCAGAAGCTTGCGGAGCGTCACCCGGGCCCGGTGCAAGCGTACCGATAGATTAGTCGGCGTGACGCCCAGAATGCTACAGGCCTGCTCGGTCGAAATGCCGTCCATCACGCACAGGGTGAACGCCTCGGCCAGCGGCGGGCTGAGCTCCGCCAGGCAGCCGTCCAGCACGTCGAAAAACTCCTTCGACTCGATGCGGGCCGCCGCGTCTGGCCCCCAGTCGGCAACGTCGATCAGGCTGCCGCGCTCGTCGAACACCGAGTCCTCCGGCCGCTCTTCCCGGGGCTCGCGTCCCAGGCGGCGGAAACGATCGATAATCTTCCGCCGGAGGATGCTGATCAGCCACGTGTCGACGGCCGATTTCCCCTCGAACCGCGGGTACGCCTTGATGCCGGCCAGGAGCGTCTCTTGCACCAGGTCCTCGGCAGCCGGGGCGTCGCCGCCTACCCTAGCAAGGGCGTAGGCGTAGAGCTTGTCGCCGTACCGGTCGAGCCACGCCGCGGCTTCGGCCAGAGCGGGGGCGCCGCTAGAAATCTGGGGATCGTCCGAGGTTTGAGGATCGTCGGGCATGGGTCGGGCCCAGCGACGGGCGACGGGCGGCGGGCGGCGTGAGATGGGGGGCCGCTGCGACGCGACGACCGCTCAAGCAAAGTCCGTCGCCGGCGGCCTGTCTGTGCCGCGCCTCACACTCAGCCCGCCACTGGACAAACCGCACCCCGCCGCACCAGCACAACGAACTCAGGCGGACCGGCCCCGGGGACAAGAATCACCTGCCCACCGCCCACCGCCCACTGCCCACTGCCTGCCACCTGCCACCTTCTCCCAACCCACCTACCAGTCATGCACGACCCCCGCATCGACCGCCTTGCAGCCGTGCTGCTCGACCACAGCTGCCGCGTCCAGCCGGGCGAGCACCTGCTGATCGAGGCGATTGACCTGCCGGAGCCCAACCTCGTCTGCGCGCTGGTCGAAGGCGCGGCGGAGCGGGGCGCCGTGCCGGTTGTCGACTGCAAGAACCAGCAGGTGCAGCGGTCGCTCTTCCGCTCCGCCACCGAAGAAGCGATGAAGCTCGCCGGGGCGATCGAGCGCGCCCGCATGGAGCAGATGCACGCCTACATCGGCATCCGCGGCGCCGGCAACTCGAGCCAGATGGTCGACGTGCCGCAGGACCGCATGGACCTGTACCAGCAGCACTGGCTGCGGCACGTCAACGAGTACCGCGTGCCCAAGACCAAGTGGTGCGTGCTGCGGTACCCGAACGACGCCTTCGCCCAGGCGGCCGACATGAGCACCCGGGCGTTCGAGGACTTCTACTTCGACGTCTGCACGGCGGACTACGCGGCGATGGCCGAGGCGCAGAAGCCGCTGGTTGCCCGCATGGAGGCGGCCGAGCAGGTCCGCATCGTCGGCCCGGGCACCGACCTGGAGTTCAACATCGCCGGCATCCCGGTGATCCCGTGCGCGGGGGAGCACAACATCCCCGACGGCGAGGTCTTCACCTGCCCGCACCGCGAGAGCGTGACCGGCGCCATCCAGTACAACACGCCCAGCCGGTACCAGGGGACGGTGTTCAGCGACATCCGCTTCGAGTTCAAGCAGGGCAAGATCACCGAGGCCACGTCCAGCGACACGGAGCGGCTCAACGCGGTGCTGGACTCCGACGAGGGCGCCCGTTACATCGGCGAGTGGTCCCTCGGCTGCAACAACCGGGTGAAGCACCCGATGCTGGACACGCTGTTCGACGAGAAGATTGGCGGAAGCCTGCACCTGACGCCCGGCCAGGCGTACGAGGAGGCCGACAACGGCAACCGCAGCCGGGTGCACTGGGACCTGGTGCTGATCCAGCGGGCGGACTACGGCGGCGGCGAGGTCTACTTCGACGGCGAGCTGATCCGCAAAGACGGCCACTTCCTGCCCGACGACCTGCAGGGCCTGAACGCCGGCCTAGAATGACCCAGCGAAGCCGCCCCACAACCCTCGCCCCTCGCCCCCAATCCCTCGCCCCCCAATCCCTCACCCCTCGCCCTTGATCCACCAGCTCCACACCCAGCACCAACGGTTGTTCGAAGCCAACCGCTTTGTGTACCCGGTGCTCAGCCGACGGTCGGGCGGGATTTCTGTGGGCGTGAACCTCAACCCGGACAAGGCCTGCAACTTCGACTGCATCTACTGCCAGGTCGACCGCACCGTCCGCAGCGAGACCCGCTTTGTCGAGACCGACCGGCTGCTGGAAGAACTCCGCGGCGTGCTGCGTAGCGTCCATACCGGCGAGCTGTACGCCACGGAGAAGTTTGCCGGCGTGCCGCCCGCGCTGCGGCGGCTGAACGACATCGCCTTCAGCGGCGACGGCGAACCGACCACCTACCGCAACTTCGACGAGCTGATGGAGCTGGCCGCCGGCGTCAAACGCGACGCGCACCGCGACACGCACCGCGAGGCCCAGGGCGGCAGCGGTGGGGGCGCCCGGCCGGCGGCCGACGCGGTGAAGATGGTGCTGATCACCAACGCCAGCATGCTGCACCGCCCGCACGTGGTGCGTGGCCTGCGGGTGCTGGACGCCAACGGCGGCGAGGTGTGGGCCAAGCTCGACGCGGGCACCGAGGCGTACTTCCGCCAGATCGAGCGTACCAAGACGCCGTTCCGCCGGGTGCTGAACAACATCACCGCGGCGGCCCAACAGCGGCCGATCGTCATCCAGAGCCTCTTCATGCGTGTGGCGGGCGAGGCGCCATCGCACGCCGAGATCACGGCCTACTGCGACCGGCTAAACGAGGTCACGGCCGCCGGCGGGCGGATCAAGCTGGTGCAGGTCTACACCGTGGCGCGTAAGCCGGCCGAATCGATCGTGGCGCCGCTGGCCGACGCCGAGGTCGACGCCATCGCCGCCCGCGTACGCGAGTCGACCGGCCTGCCGGCCGCGGCGTTTTATGGCGCCGCCGGCTGACGCCGGCCGACGTCACGACTCTGCCCAGCCCGGCCGCCTAGAGCCGCCCGCCCCACTGCGGTACGCTGTCCCGCGCAGGGCAGGCCAACGCCCGGAACGCGCCTCGCCCCCGTCCCGAACCCCTCGCCCCTCGTCCCTCGCCCCCCGTCCCTCGCTCCCCCCAATGCCCGACCCGTACTTCCAGACGATGTTCGCCGAGCGGATCGGCGGCGCCAACTACGGCAAGGACACCGGCGTCTACAAGTTCGAGAAGATCAAGCGGGCCAAGCGCAAAGCGCTGGCGGACCACCCGGAGCGGGCGCTCTTGGACTTCGGCATCGGCGAGAACGACGAGATGGCGCCGCCGGCCGTCCGCCGCGCCATGGCCGAGGAGATCAACAAGCCCGAGAACCGCGGCTACGCGGACAACGGCTCGCCGGTGTTCCGCGAGGCGGCCGCCCGGTTCATGCGGCGCGAGTACGGCGTCGGGCTCGACCCGGCGACGCAGCTCATCCCGTCGATCGGCACCAAGTGCGCGTACGCGATGCTCCCCGCCTGCTTCATCAACCCGGGCGACATCACCCTGATGACCGTGCCCGGCTACCCGGTGGCCGGCACGCACACGGCCTACTACGGCGGCGTGGTGCACAAGCTGCCGCTGCTGGCGGAGAACCACTTCTTGCCCGACCTGGCGGGGATCAACGCCGACATCCTCCGCCGGGCCAAGCTGCTGGTGCTCTGCTTCCCGAACAGCCCCACCGGCAAGACGGCGCCGCCGGGCTACTACGAGGAGGTGGTGGCCTTCGCCAAGGCCAACGAGCTGGTGGTGATCCAGGACGCGGCGCACGCGCAGCTGTCGTTCGACCAGCCGCCCAACAGCTTCCTGGCCACGCCCGGCGCGATGGACGTGGGCGTCGAGGTCCACAGCATGTCCAAGGGCTTCGACATGATCGGCTGGCGGCTGGGCTGGGTGTGCGGCAACGAGCGGATCGTCTCCGCTTACGGCGACGTGAAGGACACGACCGACTCCGGCCAGTTCCTCGCCTCGCAGATGGCTGCCGTCCACGCGCTGGACGACCCGGAGACGCCGCGGCGGATCCGCGAGAAGTACCGCCGGCGGATGGAGAAGCTGGTGGCCACGCTCCGCGGCTGCGGCTTCGCGTGCGAGATGCCCGGCGGCACGTACTTCCTGTACACGCCGGCGCCCAAGGGGCTGGAGGGCGGGCCCGCGTTCGCCGACGCCGAGGCCGCCAGCCAGTACCTCATCACCGAGCAGTCGATCTGCACCGTCCCGTGGGACGACGCCGGCCCGTTCCTCCGCTTCAGCGTGACCTATGTTGCAGAGGACGAAGCCGCCGAGGACGCCCTGATGGCCGAGACCGCCAAGCGCCTCACCAACATCAAGCCAGTGTTTTGAGCAGGCGCTAGGCGCTGGGCGTCAGGTGGCAGGCG
>JBCCQL010000253.1:0-5189 GCA_039024355.1 Planctomycetota bacterium | reverse complement strand
GGAGCAAGAAGAGGGGGCGCCAGCCGCTAGCCTGCACATCGACCTGAAGTACGGCCCCAACGGCGAGCGCGTGATCCAGCACATCAAGCGGGTGAGCTCGCCCGGCCGCCGGGTGTACGCCCCCGCCAAGCGGCTCCGCCCGATCCTCAACGGCCTGGGGATCTCGATCATCAGCACCAGCCGCGGCGTGATCAGCGACCGCGAGGCGCGGCAGCGGAACCTCGGCGGCGAGGTGCTGTGCGAGCTGTGGTAGGAGGGCGGCCGGCTGGCGGCTGTGGGCTGTCGGCTGGGGGCTGGCGGCTGGGGGCTGACAGCGAACGGCTTCGATTTGATCACACGACTACGAAACACCTGACTGAGGGCTGATCGCCGACGGCCCAAATCCCATGTCACGACTCGGAAAAAAACCTGTCGCCATACCGGATGGCGTTACTGTAAGCGTCGATGGCCGCGAGCTGACCGTTGAGGGCAAGCTGGGCAAGCTCTGCTACGGGCTCCGGCCGGAGGTATCGGTCGCCGTCGATTCGGACGCAAAGCAGGTGGTGTGCTCGCGTGAGCGGGACGACCGCGAGGACAAGGCGTACCACGGCCTGACGCGGGCGCTGGTGCAAAACATGGTGATCGGCGTCAGCGAGGGCTACGAGAAGCGGCTAGAGATCCACGGCGTCGGCTACCTGGGGGCGATTTCTGGCGACACCCTGCAGCTGCGGGTAGGCTTCGCCAACGAGATCCACAAGAAGATCCCAGGGGAGCTGGACGTCACCTGCCCGGACCAGACGCACATCGTCGTCAAGGGGACCGACAAGCAGAAGGTCGGCCAGTTCGCCGCCGAGGTCCGAGCGGTCCGCAAGCCAGAGCCTTACAAGGGCAAGGGTATCCGCTACGAGGGTGAGCAGGTCCGCCGTAAGGCGGGCAAGGCCGCCAAGAAGTAGACCAGAGGTCTCGTCAGCGCCTCGGCGTTTTTACTTGGCGTGACGGGATGCCGCGAAAACCGATCGGGCGCCGCCCTCTAGACGACGCGACGCCCGGCGTAAACCTATCAGCATCAACCGCTCAGCTCGATTCCCATGGATCATTCCCGCGCCATCAACCGTCAACGCCAGCGGCGGCGTTTCCGTGTCCGCAAGCGGCTGCGTGGTAGCGCGGAGCGGCCGCGGCTGAGCGTCACGCGGAGCCACAAGAACATCTCCGCCCAAGTGATCGACGACGACACCGGCCGCACCCTGGCCAGCGCGTCGACGCTGGACAAGGGCCTGTCCGGCTCGGTCAAGTACGGCGGCAACGTCGATGCAGCCACGGCCGTCGGCAAGGCGATTGCCGAGCGGGCGTCGGCGGCCGGCATCAAGACCGTTTGCTTCGACCGCGGATCGTACAAGTACCACGGCCGCGTAGCGGCGCTTGCCACAGCAGCACGAGAGGGCGGGCTGGCGTTCTAGAGGGGGCGCCCGAAGACCCATCAACAGCGTCACGCCTACGCGTCGGCTTTTGCCTTCCACCTACGGCCTCCGACCTACTGCCTCCCACCAAGCGCCCGCCGCCTAACCCCTTTCAACGCAACTCTAGGCTTCGGCCGCTAGCCCAACGAAACCATGCCCCCACAAAACAAATCTCAAAACCGGCGGCGTGACCGCGGCGACCGCGAGAAGCAACGCGGCGAGCTGTCGGAGAACGTCGTGAAGATCAAGCGGTGCTCGGCCGTGGTGAAGGGCGGCCGCCGGTTTAGCTTCGCTGCGATGATCGTGGTGGGCGACAACAAGGGCAAAGTCGGCTGGGGCTACGGCAAGGCCAACGAGGTGCCGCCCAGCGTCGAGAAGGCCCGCAAGGAAGGCATGCGGAGCATGATGACCGTGCCGATGGAGGGCTCGACCATTCCGCACATCGTCAAGGGCCGCTTCGGCGGCTGCGAGGTGGTGCTGGTGCCGGCGTCGGAGGGCACGGGCGTCATCGCCGGCAGCGCGGTGCGTGCGGTGTGCGAATCGGCCGGCATCCAAGACATCCTCACCAAGAGCTTCGGCTCCAATAACCCGGTGCCGCTGGTCAAGGCGACCTTCGAGGCGCTCAAGCAGCTCCGCCCGCAGAGCGAAGTCGAACGCCTGCGTGGCGTGACGCTCTCGTAGCGGTATCGGCCCGATCGGCCGCTAGTAAACCTCGCTTCGCCCGATCACGACACGTTCCACAGCCCCTCGCCCCCCGCCCCTCGTTATGATCCTCGACGACGTCCATCGCGGCATCCACAAGAACCGCAAGCGGAAGCGGCTGGGCCGCGGGCCGGGCTCCGGGCACGGCAAGACCTCGGGCCGCGGGCACAAGGGCCAGCGTTCGCGGGCCGGGCACTCGCAGCACCCGACGTTCGCCGGCGGGGCGATGCCGATGATCCGCCGGGTGCCCAAGCGGGGCTTCAACAACCGGTGGGCGAAGAAGGTGGCCGTGGTGAACCTCGACCAGATCGACGCCGCCTTCGACGACGGCGCCGAGGTGACGCTCGAGGCGATGGCCGCCAAGAACGTCTCCAAGGGCCGCTTCGACGAACTGAAGGTGCTGGGCAACGGCGAGCTGACCAAGAAGCTCAAGATCTCGGCCCACGCGTTCAGCAAGTCTGCCCTCGAGAAGATCGAGAAGGCCGGCGGCGAGGCCATCGTCGCCCCCGGCCCGACGCCCGTCGAGGAGAAGAAGCGGCAGGCGAAGGCGGCCAAGGCGTCCGCTGGCAGCTAGCAACCGTCCCCGCAGTGGCCGCGTCGCGTGCCTGCCCGCATCGTGGGTCTGTACCGCGTCGTGAACCAGCTCACGTTCGGGGTCGCGGCACGCTGGTAGTTTGGGGTACAACGCGGTGCACGGCGTTGCGGCCGAGCGCTGGAGCCGCCCGCCGGCGCGGTGCCCGACGGTTCGCGCTGGCACGGTTCATACTGGCGCAACCCGCCCGCAAGCCCCCGACCCCAACACGCCGAAGCAACCGCGGCCCGGCGCCCGCCGGCCCTCTCCCCGCCATGCTAGAAAAACTCCGCGTCGTCTGGACCATCCCCGAGCTGCGTCAGAAGATCTTGCTGACGCTGCTGATGCTGGCGATCTACCGCATCGGCTTCCAGATCAGCCTGCCGGTGGTGGACCAGGCCGAGCTCGAAAAGTTCATGAACTCTTCGGGCGGGCTGAACGACGTTCTGAAGACGGTGGCCGTCCTCAGCGCGAGCCAGCTGAACAACATCACGATCTTCGGCCTGGGCATCATGCCCTACATCTCGGCGTCGATCATCTTCCAGCTGCTGGGCAGCGTGATCCCGTCGCTCGAAGCCCTGCAGAAAGAGGGCGAGGCGGGCCGCAAGAAGATCAACGAGTACACCCGCTACGCCACGGTGGCCCTGTGCCTGGTGCAGAGCTACTTCTACATCCGCAGCTTCGCCGTGGGGCAGAACCTCGTGGCTGAGCCCTTTCTGGACCCCGCCACGGGCAACATGACCTTTCCCTGGATGGTGGTCTCGGTGCTGACGATGACCTGCGGCACCGTGTTCCTGATGTGGCTGGGCGAGCAGATCGACGAGTACGGCATCGGCAACGGCATCAGCCTGCTGATCATGGCGGGCATCCTGGCCCAGATGCCGTTTGCGGGGTACCAGCTGCTGCAGAAGTCGACCTTCACGCTGGGGGCGTCCACCGGCCTGGACCCCCCCAAGCTGATCCTGCTGGCCGCCATCTTCGTGGCGGTGGTGGTGGGCGTCGTGTTCATCACGCTGGGGCAGCGCCGCATCCCGATGCAGAGCGCCAAGCACATGCGTGGCCGCAAGCAGATGGGTGGCGGCCGGCAGTACCTGCCGCTGAAGGTCAACCAGGCGGGCGTCATGCCCATCATCTTCGCCAGCAGCCTGATGATGTTCCCGTACCTGCTGTTCGGCCCCAACGGCATGGGCGCCTACGCCACGGGCTGGGAGGACGGGCTGGCGAAGTCCCTCGTCACGGGGCTGGCCGCCGCGTTCGACCGCGACGCGTTCGTCTACAACCTGTCGTTCCTGGCGCTGATCTACTTCTTCTGCTACTTCTGGACCGCCATCACATTCAACCCCAAGGACATGGCGGACAACCTGAAGAACTTTGGCTCGTTCATCCCCGGCTACCGGCCGGGCAAGCGGACGGCCGACTACCTAGAGAAGGTGATGTTCCGCATCACCTACGTCGGCGCCGGGTTCTTGGCGTTGATCGCCATCGTACCGACGCTCATGAACTCCTCGCTGGGCGTCGACTACGGCATCGCTATGTTCTACGGTGGCACCAGCCTGCTGATTGCCGTGAGCGTGGCTTTCGACTTGGTGCAGAAGATCGACAGCCACCTGGTCATGCGGAATTACAAGGGGCTGCTAGAGTAGGGGCTGCTGAGCTGCGGCTGCTGAGGTGGGGCAGACAGGCCGCCTGCATTGCCCGGCGAAAGCCGCCCCACCACTTTGGGCCCAGGCCCCGGCTTGCCCCCTGCTGGTTTGCCCGTCTTGGTTTGCCCGTCTTGGTTTGCCACTCCCTGGCCCGCCCCCCGGCCCCGGCCCGTTAGCCATGCGGATTGTGTTCATCGGACCCCCGGGCGCCGGCAAGGGGACGCAGGCCGCCCGCGTGTGCCAGGCCCTGGGCATCGCGTGCCTGTCGACGGGCGAGGTGCTGCGGCAGGCCCAGGCGTCCGACACCGCGGCGGGGCGAGAGATCGCCGCCCGGCTCGAGGCCGGCGAGCTTGTTCCCGACGACCTGGTGCTGCGGATCGTCACGGACCGTCTGGCCGACACGGACTGCCACCACGGGTTCCTTTTTGACGGCTTCCCGCGTACGGTGCCGCAGGCCGTGGAGTTGGACAAGCTGATGGACGACCACCACACGCGGCTGGACGCGGCGGTGCTGTTCGAGGTGGGAGAGCAAGAGCTGCTCGACCGCTTGGCCTGCCGCGGCCGCGCCGACGACAAGAAAGAGCTCATCCGCCAGCGGCTGCGTGACTACGCTAAGCTGACCACGCCGCTGGCCGAGTACTACCAGCAGCGGGGCGTGCTGCACCGGATCGACGCGGCGGGGACAACCGACCAGGTCTACGGCCGCATCGCCCGGGCGTTGGGCCTGCCGTGACGGCGGCGGCCCGTGAGCCCCCGCCCAGCCAAAGCCGTATCAGCCCCAGCCGTATCAGCCAAAGCCGTACCAGCCACAGCCGGCCAGCTACACCCGCCCGAACG
>JBCCQL010000252.1:0-5192 GCA_039024355.1 Planctomycetota bacterium | reverse complement strand
CGCCGCGGCCGGGGTATCGGCGGCCCCCCCTCGCCCTGCTGCTGATTTTTTTGCCCGGGGGGGCGGCCGTCCCCGCCCCCCCCGCCGGGCGGGCCGTCCTCGACCTCCTCGACGGAGAACTTCATGCCGGGCACAGGCTTGATGTTTTCACGCAGGTACTGGATGACCTCCTGCACGCCGATGCTGCGGTCCATGGGCGGCACCAGCTCGACCTGCACCTGCCCGAACTCGGGGCCGGAGGCGGGGTCGTCGTCCACACGCATCGAGATGCCGCCGGCGTAGCCCACCGACGTGACGTAGTGCAGCAGCACGCCGGTGTCTTCCCAGTCGCGGAGTGGCTCGGTGATCACCTCGGCCGCGGCCAGCGTCTCGGCGCAGGTGTAGCCCAGCGGCAGCTCGTAGCGGACGATAAACTGCCCGCGGTCGCTGGCCGGGAAGAAGTTGAAGCCCAGCTGCATGATCAGCACCTGGGCGCCCCAGCAGCCGATCAGGCACCAGACGATCACCATCACGCGGTTGGCCAGCGCCGCCCGCAGGCCCGCCGCGTACAAGCGGGTGAAGGGGCCGACGCTGGGCCGGATGCGGGCCTTGGCCGCGGTGGCCGAGCCGCCGGACGCCAGCGCGGTGAAGGACTGCGACTCGTCGCTCTTCGGCTCCCGGCGGCGGAAGCAGCGGGCGGCGATCGTCGGGATGATGAAGTGGTCGACCAGGATCGACCCCAGGAGCGATACCGTCACCACCTTGGGCATGACGCCCATGAAGTCGCCCATGATGCCCGGCACCAGCAGCATGGGCAGGAAGGCGGCGACCGTGGTCAGGTCCGCGGCGATGACCGGCAGGCCGACCTCGTGGATGCCGATCTTGGCGGCGTCCACGGGGTCTTCGCCCCGCTCGATGTGGCGGTGGATGTTCTCGGCGACGATGATCGCCCCGTCGACCACCATGCCCAGCACCAGGATGAAGGCGAACACCACCATGTTCGACACGGGCACGCCCGTGGCGAACAGGAAGACCAGCCCCACGGCCATGCTGAACGGGATGGCCAGCAGGACCAGCAGCGAGATCCGCAGCCCCATCGTCCAGGCGAGGATGACCAGCACCAGCATGGCCCCGAAGACGGCGCTGGCGCCGAGCACGCGGAACATCACCCAGATCTCTTCCGAGGCGTCGCGCGTCGTGGCGAACTGGAAGTCGGGGTGCTGCTCCTGCAGCTCGGCGACCTTGGCCTTGACCGCCCGGGCGGCGCCCAGGGTGTTGATGTCGGCCTCTTTGTTGACGATGAGCACCGCTCCGGCGCCGCCGTCGAACTCGGACATCGTGGTCACCTTGCGGTGCGTGTCGATCACGCGCGCGACGTCCTTCACGCGGATCACCCGCCCCGCGTTGCTGCTGACGATCGCCTCGCGGATGTCGTCCACGCCCCGCAGCTTGGTCTCGTTGCGGATGCTGCGGTCGAACGACCCCTGGCTGAACTCGCCGGCGGGCACCTCCGCGTGGAAGTCGAACAACGCCTGCCGCATCTCTGCGAGGCTCACGCCGGACTCGGTCATCAGGTCCGGGTTGACGTTGACGTGGATCTCCCGCTCCTTGCCGCCGAACAGCTGGATGTTCGACACGCCGGGGACGGTCTCCAGCTCCTCCAGCACGTCGTCGGCGAACGTCTTCAGCGCCCGGTCGTCGAACCCCGGCGGCGGCGTGATGTTGACCAGCAGCAGCGGCATGCCCTCGAAGTCGACGTCGTCGACGCGCGGCTGCACCTCGCGGCCGGCGGGCAGCTCGTTGCGGATGCGGTCGACCAGGTCTTTGACCGTGCGTCGCGCTTCGGCCGAGTCGACGCCGTCGAGGAACACCACCTGCGTGACCGACGAACCACGCAAGCTGGTGGACACCAGGAAGTCGACGTCTTCGAGCTGCGTCAGGGCGTCTTCGACCTTGCGGGCGATCTCGTTCTCCGCCTCGCTGGGCTGCGAGTCGGGGTAGGGGATCGCCACAACAACCACCGCCTTGGTGATGGCCGGCGAACGCTGCACGGGCGTTAGCAACGCGGCGAAGCCCGCCATCATCAGCACGATGATGGTCGACACGATCACCACACGCGGGTGGTCGATCGCCAAGTCGCTCAGACGCTTCATCCCCTCTGCTCCTTTGGCGGGCCATGCGGGCGTTTTTTGCTCCGGGCGACGCTTCGCACTATCGCGACGCGTCCCCGTTCAGCCTCGGGGCGGCCGGCGCCGTCCGCTGGGCGGTTGCCCCGGCGCGGGGCCGTGTGGCGGCGGCGCTGGCGGGGAGCGTGGCGTCGCCGGGGTCGTCGCTGCCGGCATCCGGCTCCACGGGCCGTACCAGCTGCCCGGAAGCCAGCCGCTGCTGCCCACGCACGACCACCCTCCCAAGCTTTCCGGCTGTCGCCGGCACCAGGACCTCATCACCCTGGTCGACAAACGCGGTCAGGTCGATCCGCTCTGCACGCAGCAGCTTCGTTTGGCCGACGGGCCAGAACATGGCTTGCACGGGCGTCGATTCTTCGCGGACGCCGAAGATGTACGCGGCCTCGCCGCGGAAGATGACCGCCGTCTCCGGCAGCCGGTAGGCGAGGAGCCGGTCGGTGACGATCGTCGCGCTGGCGACCATGCCCGGCCGCAGCAGGCCGCTGCCGTTTGGGATCCGGACTTCGACTTCGAACAGCCCGGTCGCGGCGTCGGCGACCTGGGCGATGCGGTAGACCTCTGCGTCGATCGGGGGCCACGGATTGCCGTAGCGATCACGCCCTTCGAGCTGCACCCGCGCACGGAAAACAGCGGCCTCGGGGTCGCCCGCCGGGGCCGAGGAGCGTGCCTGCAAGACTTGCCGCCGCCGCAGGTCGAGCTCGCGGACGCGGGCCTCCGGCACGTTGACCACCAGCAGCACGTCGGCGTTCTCCACAACCTCGAAGACAATGGCGTTCGGGTTGACGGACTCCCCGGCCTCGACCATCCGCCGCGACACGGCCCCGTCGACGGGGCAGATCAGCACGGTGTCTTCGAGGTTTTTGGCGGCCACCGCCTGCTGCGCCTTCGCCAGCGCGTGCTTCGTGAGGAAGTCTTGGTATTCGGCGTCGGTGATGGCCTGGCCGCCGCGGTCGCGCAGGCTGCGTGCACGTCGGAGGTCGGAGGCCGCCTGCTCGAGCTGGGCGATCGCCTCGGACGCGCGGGCGCGGAGGATGCGATCGTCGAGCCGGGCCAGCACCTGGCCGGCGCGGACCGGCGACCCATCGTCCAGCGGCTTGCCGGCGGCTTCGCGGCCTAGCACCAGCACACGTCCGCCGATCTCGAAGCCGAGCGAGTAGCTCTCCCAGGGCTCGATCTTGCCGCTGTGCTTGATGACGGATTCGCAGATTTCGGGCCGGATGTCGGCCAGGGCGACGCCCGGCATGGGCATCGCAGCGGGCGGCGGCGGAGCGGTGCCGGCTTGCCCCTTCGACGCAACGGCTTCGCCGCGGCTGCTCACCCACCACATCACGCCGCAGGCGGCGATGGTGATGATGGTGAGGAAGACATGCCGGAGGACGCGCTGGATGGCCGTGTTCATGGGCGCCCTGGAGCTAGACCGGCCGAGCGTGGCATCCCCGCCGGCTCCGCCATCGTACGTGGCGGCGTAGGCGGCGGCAAGCTTGGCAGGCGGCACGCGCAGTTCGCTCAATTCCCGGCGGCGGGGGCGATAATCGTCAGCCAATGCAGCGAGAGCGATAGCGCATTGAACGCCATATGGGCCACTACGCACGGCACGATGCGGTGCGTCCGCTGATAGACGTAGCCCAGCACCAGGCCAAAGAAGAACAGGGCCACAGGCGCCGGGCCGTGGGTGAAGTGCGCGAGGCTGAAGCACAGGCTGCTAACAATCACCGGCGCCCAGCCCGTGGGCCGCCCCTCTGGCACGCCGGCGGGGCTGCTCCGGTTGCCGCGTGGTGCTTGCAGGGCGCCCAGCCGCTGGTCTTCCGCCTTTTCGAGCCAGCCTTGGAGCAGCAGGCGGAACAGCACCTCTTCGACAATCGGCGCCACCACCGCGGCGGCGAACACCGTGGCCATGCCCACCGACCACGTCGGGCGGCGTGAGAGTTGGTCGAGCGATGGGTGGTGCGGCGCCCACCCGGCCAGCTGCGTCAACGCCAACTGCGTGAGGTAGACCGGGGCCAGCACGGCGAGCGCCGCGGCCAACCCCAAGCCGACATCGCTCAGCAGCTGCTGCCCGCTCGTGGGCAGCCCGAGGTCATGCCGGCCGCCGCCGTACGACAGCACGATCGCCCCGACAACGGCCGCCACCAGCAGCAGCATTGCTGCGGATGTCTGCAGGGTGAGACGCACGTAGTCGGCGTCGCTTAGCTTCGACGCCCGGCCGCCGGTTTCCCTGTCCGCGGCTCCGCCACCAACAGCTTCGCTCCCAGAAGGCCCGTTGTTCGGAGGGCCGTTGCCCGGAGGCCCGTTGCCAGAAAGCCCGTTGCCAGAAAGCCCGTTGCCGGTGGGAGCGACGTCGTCGGTTGCGCCCGCCCCGGGCTGGCCCTCGCTGGAATCCGCGGCGGCGGCATTGATGGAGTCGTTCTCAGACCCACTCGCCGGGGCCTGGGCCGTTAAGACGCCAAGCATCATCCAGAAGACGGCGATGATGCCGAAGCCTGGGCCCCAGGGCACGGGCCGCCGCGGGGCCAGCGGCAGGGGGTGCCCGTCGTCCGTCGTGCGGGTCGCCAGCCAGACCCACAGGCCCACGCTGCCAAGGCCAGCGACCGCGATAACGGCATTTCCGACTTCTAGCGGGCTCATTTTTCTGTCGCCATCCGCGCGGCGAGGCGGGCGTAGACCCAGCCTGAGTAGACCGTCAAAGCGACGGCGAGCCACGCAGCCGCGTGGGCCGCCCACCACAGCAGGTTGCTGCCCCCGTCGCGAGTTGCGTCACTGGTCGCGTCGCTGGCCGTGTTGCTGGCCAGCAGCAGCAGGCTTGTGATGACCGCCGCGCACTGCAAAGCCATTTTCCACTTGCCGACCCAGCGGGCAGAAAAGTCGCCGCCCGCCTGCTCCACAGAGCTACGCAGCGCGGTGACCAGCAGCTCTCGGCTAGTCACCACGACAGCCATCCACGGGGCGATCGCCGAGCCGGGCGCCGCCGCCAGGTAGATGAACGTGCCGCACACCACCACCTTGTCGGCGAAGGGGTCGAGCACGCGG
>JBCCQL010000251.1:0-5216 GCA_039024355.1 Planctomycetota bacterium | reverse complement strand
GCGGCGGAGCAGGCGGGCGTTGCGTCAGCCACCGAAGAAACGCTCCACCGCCTCGCCGCGCAGAACGCCGAGTACGAGCGCCGGTTCGGCAGGACGTTCATCGTCTGCGCGACCGGCAAGACCGCCGCAGAGATGCTCGCCCTGCTTGATTCGCGCCTGAACAACCCGCCCGATGTGGAGCTCCAGGCCGCCGCGGCCGAGCAGCTGAAGATCACCAAAATCCGTTTGCAGAAGCTTGTGTCATGAGCACCCGTTCTCCGATCACCACCCACGTGCTAGACACCGCCCACGGCAAGCCGGCTGAGGACGTGCGCGTTGTGCTGCAGCGTCTCGAGGGCGGTGAGGCGAACGTGGTTGGCAAGGGGCAGACCGACAGCAACGGGCGGATCGAAGACCTGCTGCCGCCCGGCGGGGTCGAGGCCGGCGATTACCGCCTAGAGTTCGACACCGGCGGCTACTTCGCTCAGCGGGGCGTCGCGGCCTTCTTCCCGAAGGTCACCATCGATTTTTCTGTTACCGCCAGCACGGAGCACTACCACGTGCCGCTGCTGTTGAGCCCGTTCGGCTTTTCCACGTACCGCGGCAGTTAGGGCCGCGGCAGCTGAGGCCGCGGCAGCTGAGGCCGCGGGGGCCAGGCGTGTGACCCGCCTGGGCCACCGGCGGTGTTGCCGGCTTTATCGGTTGAGGCGGTCTGCGCGATCGTGGCGGGTCGGTCGGCACGGTGTACGCAGCCGCGTGGTCGCGCAACGCCGCGGGCGGACCTAGGTTTGCACGGAGCCGCCGCCTGTTTGTATGCCGGCTGCTGCGCTGTGACCGCCGCTGGTATCAGCTATGCCCGCCATCCTCGACAACCCGATCGCCGACGGCGACGCCCTCTTCAGCACGCTGCTGGCCGAAGAGGTTTTCTGCCCCGCGGCGCCGCAATCGATGGAGGAGCTCGGCGTCAGCCCCGTGCTGGTCGAGGCGCTGGTGTGCAAGCTCCTGCTGCAGGTGGGCACGGCGCCGGGCCGCGACATCGCCAAGCGTATCGCGGTGCCGTTCGGGGTGCTGGAGGGTCTGCTGGGCAGCCTGCGGTCGCGGCAGCTGCTGTTCCACCAGGGCCAGGCCGCGCTGAACGACTACTACTACGCCCTTACCGATCAGGGGGGCGAGCGGGCGCGGGCCGCCATGAAGGCGTGCGCCTACGTCGGGCCCGTACCCGTGCCGCTGGAAGACTACGTGGTGTCGGTAGAGGCCCAATCGATCCGCGTCGAGGCCGCCCAGAAGGAGCAGCTCGCCGAGGCGTTCAGCGACGTGAGCATCGAGCCCGGGCTGCTTGACGTGCTGGGGCCGGCGGTGAACTCGGGCGCGGGCCTGTTCTTATACGGCGCACCGGGCAACGGGAAGACCACCATCGCCAAGCGGATCACGCGGTGCTTCGGCGCCCACGTCTGGCTACCGCTCGCGCTGATCGAAGACGGCCAGATCATCAAGCTGTTCGACGCCGCGTGCCACGAGCCGGTGGGCGACGACGGCGCCCCGCTCCTCGCGGGGCCGCAGGCCGACCCGCGGTGGATCAAGGTCCGGAGGCCAACGGTTGTGGTGGGCGGTGAGCTCACGATGGACAGCCTCGAGGTCCGCCACGACCCTCAGAGCAACGTCAGCGAGGCGTCGCTGCAGCTCAAGAGCAACTGCGGCTGCCTGCTGATCGACGACTTCGGCCGCCAGCGGATCGAGCCCACCGAGCTGCTCAACCGGTGGATCATCCCGCTGGAGAACCGGCACGATTTCCTCTCGCTCGCCACGGGCAAGAAGATCCAGGTGCCGTTCGACCAGCTGATCATCTTCTCGACCAACCTCGAGCCCAACGACCTGGCCGACGAGGCCTTCCTGCGGCGGATCCCGTACAAGGTCGAGGTGCTGGACCCCAGCGTCGACGAGTTCCGCGGGCTGTTCGAGTCCGCGTGCCGGGCGGTGGGGTGCGCCTACCGGCCCGAGGCGGTGGACTACCTCGTGCAGAAGCACTACCGCCCCTACGGCAGGGCGATCCGCCGGTGCCACGCGCGGGATCTGCTGCAGCAAATCGCGAACTACTGCGTCTACCAGGGCCGGGCCCTGGAGCTGCGGCCCGACTACCTGGACCGCGCCGTGGCCGGCTACTTCACGGCGTGCGACACCGCCCCACCCCCGCCCGGCGGCGCCGCAGCGCCCGCTGCCCCTAACAGCTGATAGAGCCCCGTGCCCCAACCGCCCGACGCACCCGAACAGCTGCTTGCCGGCTACACGCTTATCGACCGCCTGGGCTCCGGCGGCTACGGCGAGGTGTGGCGTGCCCACGCCCCCGGCGGGCTGACCAAAGCCGTCAAGTACGTCTTCGGCCGGCAGGATGAATCCCGCGCCGCGGCAGAGGGCAAAGCCCTCGAGCGGATCAAAGAGGTCCGGCACCCGTTCCTGTTGTCGCTGGAACGCATCGAGGTTATCGACGGCCGGCTAATCGTCGTGACCGAGCTGGCCGACGGCAGCCTGCGCGACCGCTTCTACGCCTGCCAGCAGCAGGGCCTGCCGGGCATCCCCCGCGAAGAGCTGCTGGGCTACCTACGCGACACGGCCGACGCGCTCGACTTCCTGTCCAAGCAGCACGAGCTGCAGCACCTGGACATCAAGCCGGAGAACCTGCTTCTGGTAGCCGACCACGTGAAGGTCGCCGACTTCGGGCTGGTGAAAAACGTCGGCGGGCAGGCGGAGTCGCTCGTCGGCGGCATCACGCCCACGTACGCGGCGCCGGAGGTCTTCCAGGGCCGGCCCAGCATCCACAGCGACCAGTACAGCCTGGCGGTGCTCTTCCAAGAGCTGCTAACGGGCGCGTTGCCCTTCCACGGGTCGAACGCCGCGGAGCTGACGCTCGAGCACCTCAACCGAGACCCGGACGTCGCGCCGCTGTGCGAGCACGACCGCTTTGTGGTCTCGCGGGCATTGTCGAAGGCGCCGGGCAACCGCTTCGAGGACTGCACGGCGCTGGTCAACGCGTTGGCGGCCGAATCGATCATGCCGGCCGACACGCCCGCGGCGTCGGCGTCGCCCAGGCGTGCCGCATCGCTGCCGGCCGCGGCGCCCGCCGCCGCCTGCAACGCGACCGAGGTATTCGAAACGAGCGGCGAAGCCGATACGGTCGACGCCCGCCCGATCTTGATCGACTTGCCCCCGACGCCGGAGCCGACGCAGAGATTCGTTCTGGCCCCCACGGTCGAGGGCGAAGTGTTCGAGCCATCGCCGGCGGTGTTCATCGGTATCGGCGGCGCCGCGGCCCGGGTGCTGCAGCTGCTGCGGCAGAAGCACTCGCAGCGGTTCGGCTTGACGGCCCCCCTGCCCACCATGCCGATGCTGGTGCTCGACACCGACCAGGCGTCCCTTGCGGCGGCGACGCGGGGCGCGGAGGAGGCCGCGGGGCTAGACGGCAGCGAGACCGTCGCCCTGCCCGTGCGGCGTCCGCAAGACTACCGCGACAAGGCCAGCACGCTGCTGCACTGGCTGCCACGGCGGTGGCTGTACAACATCCCGCGTTCGCTGAAAACCGAGGGTATCCGGCCGCTCGGGCGGCTTGCCCTGGTGGACCACGCCCGTCAGGCTTCCCAGCGGATCAAGCGGACAATTTCCGAAAGCGTCTCGCAGGCGAGCTTGGCGGAAGCCGAGGAGCTCACCGGGCTCCACTTCAACCCGCAGAGGCTGCGGGTCTACCTGTGCGGGTCGATCTCGGGCGGGGCCGGCGGCGGCATGCTGCTGGACGTCGCCTATGCGGTGCGGGCCATCGTCGCACGCCTGGGTGTGGATGAGACACGCGTGCTCGGCGTTCTGACGCACTCGTCCGGCCGCGACACCCGGCGTGGCGAGCTAGCCCGCGTCAACGCGTTCTCCTTCTTGGCGGAATACCAGCACTTCCTCCACCCGGAGAACGCCTACCCGGGCGACGCCGGCTGCGGGCTGCCCGCCCACGAGCCCGGCACGCCGCCGTTCGACTCGACTTACGTGGTGGACTGCGGCAGCCGGCTCGACTCGATCGAGTTCGAACACGCCAACCAGGCCGTCGCGGACTACCTGTACCTCGACTCAACAACCGCCGCGCAGGCGATCCTAGACCGCTGCCGCGATCAGGCGCCAAGCCAGCCCGAGCGGGTCCTCCGCAGCTTTTCGCTAAAGCGCCGCGAGCGGGCGTCCGCCGAGGAGGTTGCTCTGGTGCAGACTCGCGTGCTGCAAAAGCTCGTGTTCAGTTGGACGGGCAGCGGGCAAGCCGCTGGGGCGGGCGGTCGTACGGACAGCGGGGCGGCAGATGGCGACAGCAACAACGCCCCCGCGGACGCAGGCGCCCCGGCCACGAAATCGACCGACCAACTGGTGCCCGGCGCCGTTCAGCTGACCGGCAGGCTGAAGCTAGAGCCCGCGGGCTTGGCGTCGCTCACGCGTGGGCTGATCGAGGCCCACACCGCGGGCGTCATGGAGGCTATGCACGACCTGCCCGGCGGAGGGGGCGGCGTGACGGACGACCGGTCGCTGGCCGCCGCCACAGAGCCGCTCGACCAACGCTTCCAACAAGCGATAGCCCGCACACCCGGAGCAGCGCCCGCCGACGGCGACGCCGCCTCCATCGGCCAGCCCCTGGCAGAGATCGTCCGCCCGCTCGCCGCCAGGCTCGCCGAAGAGCTGACGGGCTGGCTGGTCGCACGCGTCGATGTACCGAGCGCCCGCGTCGATGGCGCTCGGCGAGCCGTCGAGTGGTTCGAGCAGCACCTTTCGGCTGTATTCAACGACCTGGATCGCCTACGCAGGGCGGCGGGTGATGACGTGGCGGCCTGGTACGGCCAGACGAATACAGCGGAGTTGCGGCAGGCGGGGACGACCCAGCAAGCGGCGCGCATCCGCCGGTACAGGCAGCTGGTGGATCACGCCGCGATCGCCGCCGCTGGGCTGATCGCGGCGGAGCTATACGAGCAAGCCGGCGAGGCGAGGCGCCGGGTCGACACAATCGCCGCCACGCTTCTGACGCTCCTGGGGCCCGATCCCTCGGGCGATGGGCAGCCGCTAGATCCCGCCACGGCCCAGGCCGTGGAGTCGGCCACAGCCGCCGTCAAGACCCGCGTCGACGACGAGGTGCTCCGGCCGCTGGGCGGGCTCACGGCGGCCGCCGAGGATCAAGGGCGCCGGGAGCAGTTGGTCGCGACGCTCGATCGCTTGGTCCAGCAGGC
>JBCCQL010000250.1:0-5240 GCA_039024355.1 Planctomycetota bacterium | reverse complement strand
TGATCCGCAAGCACTGGTCGGAGGACGAGACGCGGCGGCGACGCGAAACCGCCGAGATCATGCAGCAGCGGCTCGTGGGCGTGCTGGGCCTGAACCGGGCGGCGCCGCGGTAGCGGCTGGGCGGCGCCACCAGCGGAACCACGGCTGCTGCTTGCCGGCCGACGGGCGGGGCGTACGATGCTGCGGCACTTCTGCCCCGCACGCGCCCAAGGCCCGCCGATGTCTGCTCGCCCCTCACGCCGCACCCAAACCGGGACGGCCAACGCCCGTTCTGCCCACACGGGCGGCGTGATCCACACGTACCAGAAGTACGACCCGGCCCGGTTCCCCAGCCCCACCGAGCCGCCGCCCGACGTGGTCTCTGCCGCGTTCGAGCACATGCTGATGTTCGGCGAGCGTCGCGAGCTCACCGAGGAAGAGCTCGCCCGGGCGATCCGCCTCGACCCGAGCCAGATCCAGGGCCTGGGGCCCTCGATCGACGCCCTACGCGCGATGCTTGAGGAGCGCAAGCGGAAGATCCTCGAGCGCTACGAGACGCGCAAGGTACGCAAGCGGGCCGCCAAGGCGTACCGCTCGGCTGCCCAAGGCGTCAGCCCGCCCAAGCAGCACCGCCAGCGGTTCGAGCGTGTGGTGGCCCAGGAGCAGCTCCGCGACCTCGAACGGCTGTGGTACGCCACGGGCGACGACAATTCGCCGTTCGCCAGGAGCCTTGTGCAATTGATCGAGCGGCTGGGAGACAAGTACCAGGTCGAAGAGCTGGCGGCCAAGTACGACTTCACCGGCCGCGAGGCAATGACCGTGCCGCAGGCGCTGGAGGTCAAAGAAGAGCTCGAGAAGATCGACGAACTGCTCAAGCAGCTAGAGGAGGCGTCCAAGACCGCGCAGATCGGCGTGATCGACATGGAGATGCTCAGCGAGTTCGCCGAGCCGGGCGACGTCGATCAGCTGTCGGCCCTGCAGCAGCAGGTGCAAGACTACATGCGAGAGATCGCCGAGCGGCAGGGCCTGGAGCAGGGCAAGCAGGGCGGCGCCTTCAAGCTCACGCCGCAGGCGTACCGCGTCTTCCAGGGCAAGCTGCTGGAGCGGCTGTTCTCCGACATCGAGGCCTCGCGCACCGGCCGGCACGAAGGGGGCGTCGTAGGCGAGGGCGCCGTCGAGACGCAGGCCACCAAGCCGTTCGAGTTTGGAGACTCGATCGCGAACATGGACATTGTCAGCACATTCACGAACGCCTTGATTCGTCAAACTGGTGACGCGACCAAGCCGAATGACGAAGCACGAATGACGAATGACGAAAGCCCGAAAGGTTCGTCATTCGGTATTCGTCATTCGGCATTCCGTCTCCATTCCGACGACATCGTCATCCACAAGACCCGCAACACGCCCAAGGCGGCGACGTCGGTCGTGATGGATATGAGCGGCTCGATGCGGTACGACGGGCAGTACATCAACGTCAAGCGGATGGCGCTGGCGCTGCAGGGGCTGATCCGGTCAGAGTACCCCGGGGACTTCCTGAGCTTCATCGAGTGCTACTCGTTCGCCAAGCCGGTTGAGCCGGGCAAGGTGATCAACCTGATGCCCAAGCCGGTGACCATCACCAACCCGGTGGTGCGGCTGCGGGCGGATATGAGCCGCGACGACGTCAGCGAGCACCAGGTGCCGCCGCACTTCACGAACATCCAGCACGGGCTGTCGCTGGCCCGGCGGCAGCTGTCGGTGCAGGACACGCCGAACCGGCAGGTCGTGCTGATCACCGACGGCCTGCCGACCGCCCACTTCGAGGGCGAGTCGCTCTACCTGCTGTACCCGCCCGACCCGCAGACCGAGTCGGCCACCCTGCGAGAGGGCCTGCTGTGCCAGCGCGAGGGCATCACCATCAACCTGTTCCTGCTGCCCAGTTGGAACCAGACGGAAGAAGACGTCCGCTTCGCATACCGCTTGGCCGAATCAACCCAAGGCCGCGTCTTCTTCACCGCCGGCAAAGACCTCGACCGGTACGTGGTGTGGGACTACCTGTCGCGGCGGCGGGATATCTTGGGGTGACGAAAGATAGCCGCAAGAAGGCGCGAGAAGACACAAAGACGGGGAACACTGATCCGCACTGATCTCCGCTAATCAAATCAGTGCAGATTAGCGTTGATCAGTGTTCCCCGTACTTTTGTTTTGCGTCTTCTGTGTCTTTTCGCGGCCATCATTCGCCTTAGCTAAGCGCCTTGTCCGAGATGTCCTTCCGGCACCACGCGCCCTGCCAGCGGATGCACTTCACCGCGGTGTAGGCGGCTAGCTTGGCCTTGGCGATGGTGTCGCCCAGGGCGGTGACTCCCAGGACGCGGCCGCCGGTGTTGACTACCTGGCCGTCGATCGACGCGGTGCCGGCGTGGAAGACCTTCGTGCCGGGCAGCTTGGCGGCCTCGTCCAGGCCGCGGATCGTAAAGCCCTTCTCGTAGGCGCCCGGGTAGCCCTCGCTGGCCATCACGACGCACACCGCCGGGCGCGGGTCCCACTCCAGCGGGGCGACCTCGTCCAGGCGGCGGTCGGCGGTCGCCTCGAGCACGTCGACCAGGTCGCTCTTCAGCCGCAGCAGGAGCGGCTGGCACTCGGGGTCGCCGAAGCGGGCGTTGAACTCCAGGACCTTGGGCTGCTTCTTGGTCATCATCAGCCCGGCGTACAGCACGCCGCTGAACGGGCGGCGGCCCCGTTTCATGTGGTGGATGGTGGGGACAAGGACCGTCTCTTCGATCTCCTCGATAAGCCGGGGCGTGACCAGCGGCGCCGGGCAGTAGGCGCCCATGCCGCCGGTGTTGGGGCCGGTGTCGCCGTCGCCGGCCGGCTTGTGGTCTTGGGCCGGGGGCAGCGTCAGGAGGGTCCGCCCGTCGGTGATGGCCAGCACGCTGGCCTCGTGCCCGGCCAGCCGCTCCTCGATCACCAGCCGGGCGCCGGCGTCGCCGAACTCCCGCTGCTCAGCGATCCGCTCCACCGCCTCGATCGCCTGCTCGCGGTTGTCGCACACCACGACGCCCTTGCCGGCGGCCAGGCCGTCGGCCTTGACCACCACCGGCACGTCCTCGCGCTCGCTCAGGTACCGCTTGGCCTCGCCGGCGTCGGGGAACGCGCGGTAGTCGGCGCTGGGCACGTCGGCGTGGCGTAGGAGGCCCTTGCAGAAGACCTTGCTGCCCTCGAGCTCGGCGGCGGCCTTGCTGGGCCCAAACGCCCGCAGGCCCGCGTCCTGCAGGGCGTCGACCACGCCGGCGGCCAGCGGCGCCTCGGGGCCGATCACCGTCAGGTCCACCGCGTTGTCTTTGGCGAAGCCGACGATACGGGCGATGTCCGTCGCCGGGATGTCGACGTTCTCGCAGGCGAACGCGTCTTCCAGCGCCGTGCCGGCGTTGCCGGGGGCGACAAACACGGTCTGCACACGCGGGCTCTGACCGATCTTCCAAGCCAGGGCGTGCTCACGCCCGCCGCCGCCGACGACCAAGACTTTCATCGTTTCGCTGTTCCTGCCGCCGACGTACCGGGGAGCTGCCAGACGCGGAGTCTAAGGCCTAGCCGCTCTGGTTGGGAAGCTGCCGCAGGCGCCGCTCGTAGCCGCTGGACGACACGCGCCTCCACGCGTCGAGACTCGCGCGGCGCCCGTGCTGTGGCGGTTGCTTCTTTCGGGTATGGCGGTCTGCTATGGTGAGGGCATGAGAGACCGAGCCATCACGTTTTTCTTGGCGGCGGCGTTGCTGGCGTCGCACGCATCGGGCGCTGCTGCCGAGTGGGGGACGCTCCGCGGGCGGTTTGTCGTCGATGGCCAGCCGCCGGCGCCGGCAGAGATCACGCCAGAGAAAGACCCGTTCTGCGAGCAGGCCAAGCCCACCGACGAGCGGGTGCTGGTGGGCGACGAAGGCGGCCTGCGGAACGTGGTGGTGTACCTGCGGCCTCGCCGGGGCCAAAGCGTGCCGGTCCACCCCGACTACGCGGCGGCGCCGGCCGAGCCGGTCTCGCTGGTCAACCGCGGCTGCTGCTTCGCCCCCCGCGTGACGCTGGTGCGTGTGGGCCAGCGGCTGGTGGTGAAGAACGCCGACCCGACGGCCCACAACACCAAGTTCGACCTGGTGCGGAACAACCCGCTCAACAGCGTGATCCCCGCGGGCGGAGAGCTGGAGGCGAAGTTCGGCGTAGCGGAGTCGCTGCCGATGCCCGTCTCGTGCAACATCCACCCGTTCATGCGTGGCTACCTGCTGGTGCGGGACGACCCGTACATGGCGGTGACCGGCGAGCGCGGCGCCTTCGAGATCGCCAAGCTTCCCGCCGGCGAGCACCGCTTCCAGCTGTGGCACGAGACCGGCTACCTGAAGGGCGTGGCGACGCCGGCCGGCGGGGCGGACCGCCGCGGCCGCGTGCGGCTGACCATCCCGGCGGGCGGCGTGGTCGACTTGGGCGATATCGCCGTGCCGGCCGAGCTGCTGGCCCGCTGAGCCGCCGACCCGCCAGGCCGCTGGCGCCGCCGGTGACCATTTGCCGCGGCGGCAGGCTTTGTCTGGCGTGCAGGGTCGCCCTAAAGTGCGGGTGAATCCGGCGATCGTTGCCGGTCTGTATTCGGCTCGCCCGCCCATGCCTGTATGCCCGCCGCTCGTACTATCCGCAATCTGTCGTGGCTGCTGCCGCTCGCTGTTTTGGCTGGCTGCGGCGGCGGTGCGGCCTTTTCGCCCGACGGGCTGCTGCTGGCCGAGGCCCGTGTGGTTGCGGAGCACCGCGGCCAACTCGACGGCGTGCTGAACACGCTTTTCGGCACGCCGGACGAGCCGGCGGTGCCCGCGGCGCTCGCCGAGGTGCTCGACATCGAGCAGATCCGCCACGCCGCCGGGCCGGTCGAAAGCCACCGCGTCGGCGAGACCATCGGCCTGTACCGCCGGCACTGCGCCCGCTGCCACGGCCTGACCGGCGACGGCCAGGGGCCCACGGCGTTGTACCAATCGCCCTACCCGCGGGACTTCCGGGCGGGCGTCTTCAAGTGGAAGTCCACCACGCGCGGCGCCGCCCCGCTGGACGAAGACCTGCACGCCACGCTCGAGCGTGGCATCCCCGGCACCGCCATGCCGTCGTTCCGGCTGCTTAAGCAAGAGGAGCGGGACGCGCTGGTCGAGTATGTCAAATACCTCGCCATCCGGGGCCAGACCGAACGCCGGCTGATCGAGCACGTGGCCGAAGAGTTGGATTACGATCCCGACGCAGGCCCGACTCCGCCGTGCCTG
>JBCCQL010000249.1:0-5256 GCA_039024355.1 Planctomycetota bacterium | reverse complement strand
GCTCTTGCCACTGCCGTTCCGCCCAACCAGAAGCGTCAGGCCGCCGAGCTCAACGTCGCAGCGACCGATGCTCTTGTAGTTGCGGATTCGCACTCGGGATATGAACGGATTCCCTGCCATGAGCGACAAGATACACGGATTCCGGCATCAGAGTTAGAGCCGACTAGGTCTCGTACACAATGCGGCCGTGGGATTGGCTGCGGCTGATGCGGTCGGTTGCGTATAGGCCGGCCAGCACGAACTCGACGCAGCTGGCCCGCACGGCGGCGTCCTCCGAGGCGTTGACCTCGAACGCCTTATCCCACACCGGCGGCACGCGTTCAAGCAGGGCGGCGTAGGCCGACGAGGGGAGCATGTCGCCGACTTCGATCTTCACGCCGCGGGAGAAGATTTCTGCGATCTCGGGCAGCCCGTGCTTGTCGACGTACTCTCCGAAGACGGTGGTGATGGCCTCGGCCATGACGGCGTCCAGCACCTGCCGTTCGGTCATCTGGTGCGAGCCCATGAGGTCCAGCTCGAGCTTGCCCAGCGAGCTGGCGTAGAGGTGGCCGAGGTCGCTGATGCGTGGCACGGCGGGCGATTCGCCCAGCACGGCCGCACGCCGCCGGGCCGACGCGATCATCGTCCGGTAGTTGGCGATCGACAGCCGGGCCGACACGCCCGAGTCGTGGTCGATGAACTTCGAGTCGCGTGCCGCGCGGCTGATCTCTTCGATCAGCTCCTTCATGAAGTAGGGCACCACCACCGCGCCGCCGGCGACGCTGGCGGGCGGCGTGGTGTCGCTGCCGCTGTCGTCGCTGTGGCCCTCGATAGCTTGCTCAGTCGCCTTCTGAGCCCGGCCGGCGATGTCTGCGTCGACCTCCTGCTCTAAGATCTGCACGCCCAGGTCACGCTCCTCCGGGTAGTGCGTGTGGATGATGGCGCCGATCCGGTCCTTCAGCTGCGGGATCACTTTGCCGCTGCGGTTGTAGGTGGCCGGGTTGGCGCTGAAGAGGATCATCACGTCCAGGTCGAACTTGATGGGGTAGCCGCGGATCTGGACGTCCCGCTCTTCCAGGATGTTGAACAGGCCGACCTGCACCAGCTCGTCGAGTTCGGGCAGCTCGTTCATGGCGAACAGCCCGCGGTGCATGCGCGGGATCAGGCCGAAGTGCAGGGCCTCCTCGGCGCCCATGCTGACGCCGCCGGCCAGCCGCGAGGGGTCGATCTCGCCGATGATGTCGGCGAACTTCGTGCCCGGCGCCAGCCGCTCGGCGTAGCGGTCTTCCCGGCGCCACCAGGCGATGGGCACCTCGTCCGCAGGAACGCTGCCAACAACCTGCCGGCCCCGCTTGGTGATCGGCCGGTAGGGGTCGTCGTGCAGCGGGATCTTGGGGTCGTCGATAAACGGAATCTCGTCGTCCAGGAACTGAGCGACCTGCCGCATCATGCGGCTCTTGGCTTGCCCCTTCTCGCCGAGGAACAGCAGGTCGTGCTGCGCGAGCAGGGCGATCGTGATCTCGGGGATCACGGTGTCCTCGAAACCGATGATGCCAGGGAACAGCTCTTCGCCGCTCTGCAGCCGGCGTAGGAAGTTGTCGTGCAGCTCTTGCTTGACGCTCTTGCTGACCCAGCCGCTGTCGCGGAGCTCGGCGAGGGTGCTTGGCAGGCTGGGCGAAGCGATCGACATGGCAGGCGTTGGGTGTTTGGGGGACGGGTGCTGGGAAGGCCGGATGCTTGGAAGGCTGTGCTGGTTGAAGCTCAAGCGGTACGAGGCCGCAAGGCTTGGAGGCCGGGGCAGCGATCGCGTAGCAGATTGCGGCGAACACGACCGCTTCGGACCGCAACGACTCGCGAGCGGTGCTGGTTTCCGCCGGTGGATCGGGGCGATTATAGCGCGGCCACGGAGGCCGAGAAGGCAGGCGGTAAGCCCCACGGGACGGCGCCGTAGCCGTGACCCCAAATGCCCAGCCGGCGACCCCCGATCACGCAAGCAACCGGCTAGCCGGCGCCGCCCGCTAGTCCCGCTGCTGGCGGCAGGCATAGAATAGGCAGCGGTCGCCAGCCTGATCCTTGCGGCGCCACCTGCTGTACCCACCGGAGCCCAACGTGCCGGACGACCCCGCCCCGCCAGCCGAGACCAGCGAATTTGTCCCCGCCAGCGCAGCGCCGTCGCCGGCTGCCGCGTCGACCGCCCCAGCAGTACGGCCGCGGCTGTGGCCCGGCGTTGTTGCGATGGCGCTGCTGTGGACCGCTCTGACGGTCCCCTTCGCGTTGTTCCCTGAGTCTCCGCGTGGCTTCATCCCGTTGATTCTCGGGTCGATGGGCAGCTTTGTCCTAGCAGCAATCTGGTGGCTGGCGGCGAGCCGGGTGCCGATCCACGATCGGGTGGTTGGCATCGGCTTGGTGGGCGGTGGGCTCGTCCTCGGCATGATGGGCCTTTTCCACGCGTCGATCGATGGCTTTGCGTTGTTATTCCACGTCGGGCCGTGGCTGCTGACGGCCGCCGTGACCGCGATGCTGGTCACGCGGCCGCTTGGTTGGCGGGTCGGCAGGTACGCGACCCTGGCGGCCGTGGTCGCCGTGGGGGTGGTCGCCGCGTCGATCCGCTACGTCGGGGCCGATTCTGGGTTCAGCGCGAAGTTCCTGCCCCGCTGGCAGGCAACCGCGGAGGAGCAGTTGGCCGCCGCCGGTCCGCCGGTCCGCGTTGACGAAGCCCGCCAGCCAGAGTCCGTTGCGGTGTCCGCCCAGCCCGGCGATTGGCCCGGCTTCCGCGGCGCCGACCGCGACGGGCGTGTGGCGGACGGCTCGCTCGCGGCGGCGTGGCCCGGCGACACGCTCGAAGCGGTCTGGCGCCGCGACGTCGGCTCCGGCTGGGGGTCGTTCTGCGTGGTCGGCGGGCTCGCGTTCACCCAAGAGCAGCGTGGCGAAGAGGAATGGGTCTCGGCCTACGACGCCGACACTGGCGAGCCGGTCTGGCAGCACGCCGTCGAGGCGAGGTTCTTCCACTCGATGGGCGGCGCCGGGCCACGGGCGACGCCCACGTTCGACGCCGGCAAGCTGTACACTACCGGCGCCGCCGGCGACCTGCACTGCTTCGACGCCGCCACCGGCGAGGTGCTCTGGCGACGCAGCCTGATCGCCGACGCCGGTCTGCAGGGCGCGCCAGAGTGGGGCTTCGCCGCTTCGCCGCTGCTGCACACGCCGGGCGATGGCCCGACGCTCGCGATCTTGCACGCCTGCGACTTCGCGTCAGGCAACCAGGGCGAAAAGACCGGCAAGGTGCTCGCCTACGACGCCGCCACGGGCGAGGTCGTCTGGCAGGCCGACGCGGGCAACCACTCGTACAGCTCGCCCCATCTGGCCACGCTGGGCGGGGCCGGGCCTGACGGTGAAGAGCCGGGCGGCGTCACGCAGGTGCTCATCGCGACCAACGCCGGGCTGCGGTCGCTCGACCCAGCGACCGGCGAGCAGCTCTGGCGGTTCGAGTGGGACATCGCCACCTTCTGCCGCAGCACGCAGCCGCTGGTGATCGACGCCAACACGGTGGTGCTGTCTGCCGGGTACGACTCGGGCACGATGCGGATCAACGTCGCGCAGACCGAGGCCGGCTGGTCGGCCGAGCCGGCGTGGGACGCCCCGTCACGTGACCTCGAGCCGTACTTCAACGACATGGTGCTGCACGAGGGCCACCTGTACGGCATCCACAAGAAGTTCCTGGTCTGCATCGACGCCGAGACCGGTGAGCCGACGTGGCCCCGCAAGGTCAAGCGGAAGGCCCGGTTTGGCAACGGGCAGCTGGTGCTGGACGCGGCGTCGGGCATGCTGCTGGTCACCACCGAGAACACCGGCGAGGTGCTGCTGATCGAGGCCAATCCAGAGACGCTGGTCATCCGCGGCCGCTGTGAAGCGCTCACGCCCGACGTCAACTGGAACCACCCGGTAATCGCCGGCGGCCGGCTGTACGTCCGCCACGGGTCGGAAGCCGCGTGTTACGAGCTGCCGGCGCCGAAGCTCGCCAGCCGCGGCGGCTGAGTGCTGCTAGCCGCGCAGCGCCACCCAGCGGCATAGTGCGGCCGAGAGCAGCCCGCGTGTCTCTCGTGGACCCGCCCGATCGATCCACGCCATCACTTCTGGCGGTGGTTCCTGCTGGTCGGCGAAACTGGCGAAGTCGCCGCCGGTGAGCCTGCCCAGCGCCTTGAGTACCTCGACCTCGTGGTCGAGGCCCGCGGCCAGCGGCTGGGCGCCGCAAGGCCGGTCGCCACTGATCGCCCGGTTGCCATCAATCGGTTGGTGCTTTCGGCCGCCGCCGCTCGCCCCGCTTGGGGCTTTCGTGATCGCTTTGGCGTGGTTGGCCATCTGGCTCTCCGCTGCTGAAATTCTGTACATCGGTGGGGCGGTTGGCTACACTCCCGCAGCCCTCGGGCGGCGCCCGCCGAAACGCGTCAACCCAGCCTCGCTGAGGTGGGCGGTTTGGCCAATTGCCATCTGTGCAGGGCGGTGGCGGCTTTTGGGGCCGCCGCTGCACATCCGCCAGCGTTACCAGCCAAAGAGCCTGCCATGTCGCAGAAGTCTGCCGCCGCGTACGCCGTGCTGGTGGTGGCCCGGGATGGCCGCTGCCTGTACAGCCCGAACCTCGAGGGCCTGGTTGACAGCTTCCCGTGGGAGTTGTGCTGGGACGCCGCAGGCCGCGCGACGCTCCGCGAAGCGTTTATCGACGCGTGCATGTTCCGCCGCCGCCCCCGGCCGACGGCCGCCTCGTTGCGGATTGGCGACCGAAGCTATGAGTTCATCGCCCACCTCGAGCCGACCGGCCCAGAGGTGGTCATCTGCCGCCTGGTGCGGGTGTTCAGCAACACGCTGAGCAGCCGCGAGCGGGACGTGCTAACGCTTGTCGCCGGCGGGGCGGACAACGGCGAGATCGCCCGCGTGATCGGCGCCCGCGAGGGGACCATCCGCTCGCACCTCCGCAACATCCGCGAGAAGCTGGGCGTCTCTCGGCCGGAGGGGCTGCTGCTGGCCGCCGTGGGCATCGACGCTGAGCAGGTGCAGGCGGCCGTCAACCTGCCACGCTGAACGCCTACGGTGAGCAGCGGCGCCACGCGCGGTGGCCGGCCTCGGCTACTCGCGCTGCAGCTCGCTGATGAGCCGGGCGTACGCCTGCTGCTCCTCGCTCACGACGAAGCCCGCGCCCAGCCGCTTGATGCGGCGGACGTTCGACTCGAACCGGCAGCGGACCATCAGCCGCGCCGCAGGCCGCATCTGCCGGGCCTGGCG
>JBCCQL010000248.1:0-5286 GCA_039024355.1 Planctomycetota bacterium | reverse complement strand
CGCCGCAGCGAAGGCGGCATAAGCGGCGCGGGACGGAGAAGCACTCTACCTGCACGACGTGCAGCAGAACGTCACCCGCGTGCTGGACGGTGATGGCGGCCTCGTTGATGCAGCCCGACGCCGCCGCCTTAAACACCACGCGGCGAGGTGGCTGCACCAAGTCAAGAGGCGCTGTAGTCAGAGGCTTGCAGGGGCGGTACCGCCTGTCTCGTGAGCAGGCCACCGCGTGGTTGGTGTTCACGCTTTTGCGGGCGTGGCCTCGGCGCCTTCCATCCAGACGCTGCTGATGGGCTGGTTGTCGGCCAGGATCGATTCGAGCAGCCCCTGGGCGCCGCCACCGGCGCCTGCGGAGATGGGCGCCGTGACGAGGTCGGCCGGCATGCCCGGGCGGATGCAGCCGGCGACGCGTTCGAGCCCCAGTGCCTCGGCGCCGGAGAGTGTTCCCATCCGGAGGACGGCCTCCGGGCTTACCCGCGGGTGGCGGCGTGACACTTCTCGCATCTCTTCCAGCAGCGACAGGTCCGGGTTGGACGCCAAGCCGTCCGTGCCTAGGCAGACGCGTACGCCCATGGCGAGGGCCTTGGCCAGGGGGTAGTCCGGGTGCTGGAAGTAGGCGTGCGTACGCGGGCAATAAACCAGCGACATGGCGCCGGCGTGCCGGGCCATCATGGCTAGCGACGCGTCGTCCAGGTAGTTGCCGTGGACGACCAACGCCCGCGGGGCCTTGGTCAGGATCCGCAGGTAGTCCATCGGCGAGGCGCCACGCTGGATCGCCCACGGGTCCCACATGCCACGCTCTTCTAGCAGCTGCTGGAAGGGGCCGCTGCCGGCGTTGATCAGCTCGAGCTCTTCTTCCGACTCCGCCAAGTGCAGCGCGACGGCGGCGCCCCGCTCCACGGCCACCGATACCAGCTCTCGCACCAACGCGGGCGAGGCCGTGTACGGGGCGTGGGGGCTCACGCCGAGCGTGATTCGGGCCGGATCGGCGTCGGCCGCCAGGTCTGACAGCTCCGACAGGTTCTGCTCCACCGCCGCCGTGGCGGAGGCGGCCCTTGCTTGCGAGTAGCCGATCGCCTCTTGTAGCAGGACAAGCCGGGGCGCGACGCCGGCAGAAGTGTACGAAGGCGTAACGACGCGGCAGATATCTGCCAGCGTCGTCACGCCGGCGGCGACGCTGTCTGCCAGGCCTTGTGCGACCGCCTTGCCGATTTTTGCGGCGGTTTGCCGCTGACCGATCACCTGGCGGATCCACTGGTGCAGCGGCACGCCGGGCTTGCCGAGCCGTGTCTTCCGCGAGCTGAACTCCAGGTGGCAGTGCGAGTTGACCAGGCCGGGCAGCACGGCGACGTCGCCCAGGTCTTGCTCCTCGACTCCTGCGGGCACCCGCCGTCCGACTTCGGCGATGCGGCCGTTTTGGATGACGACCACGCCCCCTTCGATGGGGGGCGCCGCAACCGGGAACACCACCCGGGCGCGCAACGCGATACTGGGGCTCAAATTGTCCGAAAAAAGGGGCAAGACGGTATCAGCCTTCAGATGCTTCGCTCACGGGCACTCCCACGCTGGCAGGCCCCCCGTGGCCGCCAATTCTACGCGAAGCCGGCTGACGGGTAATGCGGGTAGACCGCCGAATCGCCCAAAATAGCAGAATTGCCGCCGCAGAAGCCGCAAGAACGACCACGGGCCGGTACCCCAGCACGGCGCCGGCCTCGCTGCGGACTAGCCGCGCCGCGGCCGGGCTGGAAGCGAGCCACGACTCGAGCGGCTTGGCGTAGTAGGCCAGCAGGGCCAGCAGCGAGTTGTACGTCACGTGGAAGCCGATGCAGGGCCACAAGCTACGCGTTGTCACCGCCAGGGCGCCGAGCAACAGCCCGAGGATCGCTGCGGAGACCGATTGCTGAAAAATCGGGTGCACCGCGCCGAAGGCGACGGCGCTGCCGATGACGGCCCAGACCGCACTCGATTCGCCAGGGCCACCGCCGGGCCCGTCGCTGGGCCCGTCGCCAGGGTCATCGCTGCCGTTTTGGGCCCGCTTCGTTCCGCGAGAGCCCCACGTCCGGAGGCCGCCGAGCACCACGCCGCGGAACGTTAGCTCTTCGACCACGCCGGGCAGCAGGCCGATGAGCCCTACCGCAAGCAGGGCTGATGGGGCGCCGGCCAGCACCTGGCTCATGCCCGAGGTTTGATCAACCAGCGAGTCCGACAGCGGGTACAGCCGCTTGATCCACTCGCTGAGCTGGAGCCCGAGCGGGTGGACCGCCACGGCCAGCAGGCCGCCAAGCAGCAGCAGCTTCGCACGCGGGGCCTGCGGCGGTGGCTGCAGCAGGAATGTCTCACGCGGGTTCGACGTCAGCCAGAAACCGAAGAGGATGGCGGGCAGCAGGACGCAGGCTTGGCTGGCGAGCGTCATGCCCGCCAGGCTCCAGAACGTGAACTCCCCGGCGGGCGGGGCCAGGCGTGTCAGCACCCCGCGGGTGGCGAACTGCAGCAGCAGCACCAGGGCGACGCACGCCACGGCCATCGCGGGCGTGGGGGTTGGCCGGCTCCGCCGCAGGACGCCCCTCAGCCAGAGCTTGGGGTCGAACCGCTCGTCCCCGCGGAAGAGGACCGACTCCTGCTCGAACTGGGCGACCGCCCAACGCGCAGCTAGCAGGCAGCAGCCGAACGTCACCGCCGTGACCGGCGCCGCGTACCGTGCGGCCTCCCAGAAATCGCCCGAGAGCAGCGTGCTGACCAGCAAGGCGAGGCCCATGATCGGCGCGAGCGACGTGCCCAGGTTGAGCTCCACGCCCGGCATCAGCGGCATCAGCATCAGCGGCAGCGTCGCCAGGAACAGCGGCATGAAGTAGTACTGCCCCTCCTTGGTGCTGCGGGCGAACGAAGCGCAGGCGAACGCGAGCGCGCTGAAGATCGCCGACACCGGCGGCAGCGCCGCCAGCAGCCACAGCAGCGGCGCCAGTGGGGGACGGCCCAGGCCCGCCAGGCCGGCGGAGCCCAGCTGGTCGGCCACAAAGCTGCCGGCCGCGGCAATCCCCGCCAGGTTCAAGAGCGCGGTCGCCATGCTGAACACGAAGACCGTGAGCAGCTTGCCCCAAACGATCTCTGCCCGCGAGGCGGGGCTGACGAGCAGCGTCTCGAGCGTGCCACGCTCCTTCTCGCCCGCGCAGACATCCACGGCTGGGTAGAAGGCGCCGGTCAGCGCCCACAGGAACGCCATGAACGGCAAGAACTTGGCCCACATCCCCGCGCGGCGTGCCGCGGGCTCGGCAACGTCCTGGGACTCCACGCGGAACGGCCGCAGGGCACCGGTCAGCGCCGGCTTGCCCTCCAGGTTCTGGCCGACGATCTGCTTGCGCCAGGCGTCCAGCAGCCGCTCGACTTTGAGGAAGGCGAGCTCCGAGCCGCGGCTGGTGGAGTTGTACAGCACCACCGGGCGGGGCGGCTCGGGCACGCGGGCGGCGGGGTCGGCGCCGCCCGAAGCGATCGCGTCGATCTGCCTACGCATCTCGGCCAGGCGGTCCGCGAAGTCGTCCGGGAAGATGATGATGGCGTCGAGCCCGCCGCTCGACAGCCGCCCCCGCTGCTCGGCAAGGTAGTCCGGCGTGGCGGCGTCCGGGGCGTACTCGATCTGCAGCTTCTCGACCGACACCCGGGGAGACAGCCGCGCCGCGAACCGCGGGCCGTCCAGCAGCGCAGGCCACTCCGCGGTGCTGGGCGCCTGGTCACGCCCCACCAGCAGCACTGTTGCCTTGTGCTCGCGGTTGAACTGGATCAGGCGGAAGAACGAGACGCCCATAATCGGGTACATCAGCAGCGGCAGCACCAGCACCATAAACAGGGTGCGGCGGTCGCGCAGCTGGTCGCGCAGCTCGCGGGCCCAAACGGTCTTGATGCTCTGCAGGTTCACGTCGCGGCCGGGCCCGGGCTGTGTTGGTGACGCGCCTGCTCGGCGCCGCGGATCAGCTGGTAGAAGAGCTCCTCCAGGTCTGCTTGGCCGTGCGTCTGGCGGAGGTCGTCCAGCGGCCCCTGCGTCAGGACGCGCCCGCGGTGCATGACAACCAGCCGATCGCACAGCCGCTCCGCCTCGCGCATGATGTGCGTCGAGAAGATCAGGCACTTGCCCGCCTCGCGGAGCGACGCCACGGTGTCGAGCACCGCGCGGGCGGCCAGCACGTCGAGGCCGTTGGTCGCCTCGTCGAAGATCAGCACGGGCGGGTCGTGCACCAGGGCGCGTGCGATCGAGGTCTTCTGCTTCATGCCGGTAGACATTTTTGCGCCCAGCGTGTCGGCCATCGCCCGCATGCCCAGCCGATCGAACAGCTGGTCGACGCGGCCACGCAGCCGCTCCTCCTGGATGCCGTGCAGCCGGCCGAAGTACAGCACAAATTCGCTGGCGGTCATGCGGTCGTAGACCGCCGTGTTCATGGAGACCAGCCCGATCTGGCGCCGCACCAGCTCCGGCTGCGCGACACAGTCGAAGCCGTTCACGCGGGCGGAGCCGGCCGTCGGCGTCAGGAGCGTGGAGAGGATCCGCAGGGCGGTGGTCTTGCCGGCCCCGTTGGGCCCCAAGAGGCCGACCACCTCGCCCGGCCGGGCCGTGAAGGAGAGGCCGTCGATCGCCAGGACGGGGCCGTGCTGCAGGTCGTCGTAGGCCTTGGTCAGGCCGACCACTTCGACAACCGGGGGCGACTGGCCGGCGTCTCCGGCGGGGCGCTCGGGCTTGGCTTCCGCAGCTGAGCTCATCGCCGCGACCACCAATCACTCCACGAACGCACAGCCCACCGCGAGGAACACAAGCCGGCACGGCGCCCGGCGTGAGGACGGCGGACAGCCCCCGTCCTGCTGCCAGAGCACAGGCCGTTAGCCCCGGCCGGCGCCCGCTACGGGAGACTAGCTTACGACCGGCAGCTGCGGCAACCGCGGCCCCGTCGCGTCGTCGGGCGGCGGGATGAACTCGTTCTCGATGAGCTGGTAGTGGACGTTCCGTTGACGCGGCTTGTAACCGCACTCGGTGATGGCGTCGCGGATCTGGTTGAGCGTCAGGTAGTGGACCGTGCCCGCCTCGGCGACGACGTTCTCCTCGATCATCAGGCTGCCCATGTCGTTGGCGCCGTAGTTCAGGGCCAGCTGGCCCACCTTGAGGCCCTGCGTCACCCAGCTGGACTGCAGGTTGTCGAAGTTGTCCAGGTAGAGCCGGGCAACGGCGTTCGTCTTTAGGTACTCGAAAGACCCGGTGGGCGGGATGTGCGACATCTGCGTGTTGTCCGGCTGGAACGTCCAGCAGAT
>JBCCQL010000247.1:0-5296 GCA_039024355.1 Planctomycetota bacterium | reverse complement strand
CTTCGAGACCCTCGCCCGGCAGCTCAAGCAGCTGGTTACCACCGAGCGCGTCGCCGGGTGCTCCGCCTCGCTGGTGCTTAACAGCAACCTGTGCGTGACGCGGACCACCACCGGGTCGAGCGCCGAGGTCGCCAAGTCGCTCGACGAGCTGCAAGACCGCGGGCAGCTGTACCTGTCGCTCGGCGCGGGCGCCAAGACGCTTGTCTCGACCCGCGCGAACATCGACGCCCGCCACGAGCAGGCCGTGGTCACCGTGGCCTGCGAGGCGACGCTGCAGCGGCTCATCGAGGTGGTCGAGTCGTGCGGCCTGGAGCTCAAGTGCATCGAGGCAGAGACCATCGCCCTGGCCCGCGCGCACGGCGTGCTGCACCGGGGCGAGGACGAGCCGGCGCTGCTCATCCAGTTCGACAACGACGGGCTAGAGATCGCCGTGGCCCACCGCGGCAACCTGCTGCTGGACTACCGGCCGGGAGGCGGCGTCAGCGGCGAGGAGATCGCCGCGGTGCTCGACCAGCACCACGCCCGGCTGCAACGCTTCTGCCAACGCCGGCTGCGAGACTTTTCGCTGCAGCTCCGCAAGGTGTACCTGGCCGGCCCGGCGGACACGGTGCGGGCCGCCGAGCGGCGGCTCGCCCAGCGGGGCGAGTACCAGGCCGCGGCGTTCGACACGCAGGCGGCGTCGGCCTACTGGGAGCGGCCCAGCACGGCGCTCGGCCCGCACCAGGCCGCCCTGATCGGGCGGGCCCTGCAAGAGGTGCACGCGGCGGACGATTCGCCCAGCCCGAACCTGATGGAGCGGTGGATCGCCGAGAGCCGCAAGCACATCCGCCCCATCCTGTTACGCTCCGGGGCGCCCATCGCCGCGGTGCTGCTGCTGGCGGCCGGGCTGGCGGTGGTAAACCTGCGGATGGCGGGCATCACCCAGACGCTCAGCCAGCAGGTGGCGGAGCTGCGGCCCGCCCAGCTGGAGTACAAGGTGATCCGTCGGAAGGTGATCTCGTCGCGCGAGAAGCTGAAGAACCTGCAGCGGCTCAGCGAGGGCGCCCCTGCGTGCGAAGTCACGCGTGTGATCGCCAGCATCGGCGGCTGCCTGCCGGACGACGTCTGGCTGTCGCGGGTTACCATCACGGACTTCGAGCGGCTGAAGCTCTCCGGCGCCAGCTACACCGAGAGCGGCGTGTACGACTTTGTCCGCTACCTGAACCAGGCGCCCGGCGTCGCCCAGGTCGCGTTAGAGGGGACCGGCACGGCCCACACCGGTCAGGGCCCGTCCACAACCTTCGACCTTAACCTCAAGCTGGCGTCCGACGCTGCCGACGGCGCCACGGCCAAGCCCCAGGGGGTGGCCTCGCGATGAACATGAACGAGATGATCGACCGCTTCTGCGACAGCCCCCGCCGCTGGCTAATCGTTACAGCCGTTACCTTCGTCGTGGGTCTTGCCACCGTCTTGCCGCAAGTCGATCAGTATCTTTCGTTGTATGCCGAAGAGGAGGAGCAACGGGAGCAACTGGAAGAAGCGGTAATGACAGCGGGCGAGCTGCCCATGTTCCGCAAGGCGGCCGTCGAGACCGAGCAGACACTCGCGGTGCTCGAAGCGCGGACGCTGCCGGCCGAGAACCTGGCGGGCTTCCGCAGCGAGCTGGTAAACCTGGTCCGCGAGTCGGGCTGCCAGGTGCGGAGGATCGCGGCCGGCAACGTGCAGGCCCGTGCGTGGCGAGAGGAAGACACACCGCTGGCGCCGGCCGACGCCAAGGCTGGCGCCGACACGGCGTTCCAGCTCGAGACCCGGCCGGTGAGCCTGTCCATCTCGGGCGGCATGAACGAACTGCGTGGGCTGCTCACGAGGATCGAAAAGCACAAGATGATGATGCACGCCCGCTCGGTCGACATTCGCCCGGCGGGCCGCGACTCGCGTTCGGTGCAGATGGAGCTCGAGCTGTGGTGCTTCGCCCTCATCAAGGGCGACGCCGCTTGAGGTCACCCGGCTGAGCCACCACCACCGCAGCAGCCACCGCGCCACGGAGGGCGCATGCCCGCTTTGCCCACAACACCGCGGCCCTTGCGGCTCAGCCGCCTCACGCCCCCGTGGCGGCGGGGCTGGCGTGTGGCAGCGCTGGTGGCGGCCCTGTGGGCGCTGGCGGGGGTGGCGTGTGCCCAGCGGGGCCCGGACCTGCAGCCGCCGGCCGAAACACTGCCCAGGCCGGCCGCGCCGCCTGCTGCTAGCCGCCCGGCCGCTCCGTCGCTGCCCCTGGCGGAGGTCTTGACCCGCCGCGGCGACCTCACGCTCCGCAACAACTCGCTCAACGCCGCGCTGCTGACCATCAGCGAGCTGTGGGGCGTCAACATCGTGTCGGGCGACGTGCCCGGCTCCGTGAACGGCGTCTTTAAGGACGCGCCGCTGCGCGAGATCCTGGACTCGATCCTGATCAGCAACGGCTACGGCTACCGCGCTGTGGGCGAGAGCCTGGTGGTGAGCGACCTCGGCAAGCTCGGCCAGGTGAACCCGTTCTTCGAGTCCGCCACCATCGCCATCACCGCCGCGCAGATCGACGAAGTGGTGGCCGGCGCCCAGCTCTTCTCCACGCCGCAGGGCCAGGTGCGGGCCATCCCGTCGGCGTCCACCATCTTCGTGCTGGACTTCCCGGACCGGGTCCGCATGATCCGCGAGTTCGCCCTGTCGGTGGACGACGCCGCGCGGCGTGCCAGCGGCCAGGCGCCCATTGGCCAGGGCCCGGAGCAGCTGCAGGTGGCCTACCTGAAGACGCACTTCATCAACGCCGAGAACGCGGCGACCATGCTCGAAACGGTGCTCAGCCCCGCGGGGCGGGTCGCCTCGATGGCCGAAGAGGACCGCCTGGTGGTGGTCGACTTCGCCGCCAACCTGCAGATGGCCCAGGCCGTGCTGCAGCGGATCGACCAGCCACGCCCGCAGGTGGCCGTCCGCGCGTTGATCTACGACATCAGCCTGCAGGACATGGAAGAGATCGGCCTGAACTGGCAGAGCCTGGCGGGCGGCAACGGGACCGCCTCGTTCGAGGACGGCGGCCTGTCGGTCGGCTCGATCACGTCCGGCGGCGGCGCCCTGGTGAACTCCGTGACCAAGGCCCCGTTTGGCGACACCGCGACCGGCGGCTCGTTCACGTTCTTCACGCTCAACAACAACCTGAACCTGGCGGCCGTGGCGTCGGCGCTGCAGACGGCCACGGACTCGCGGCTGCTGGCGTCGCCGAACGTGACGGTGGTGAACAACAACATCGCCACGATCCAGGCCGTGGAAGAGGTGCCCTTCCAGCAGCTGACGCAGACCGGCGCCGGCGGCAACATCGGCACCACCGCCTTCCGCGAGGCGGGCGTCACGCTGCAGGTCACGCCCAAGATTGCGCTGGACGGCACGATCGAGATGGACGTGAAGCCCGAGTTCAGCCGCCTGACCGGCTTCACGCCCGGCGACAACCAGCCGATCATCGACCGCCGCACCGCGGAGACACGCGTCCGCGTCGCCAACGGGCAGACGTTCGTCATCGCGGGCCTACGGCAGCGGAGCGACGTGGGCGACTTCAAGGGCATCCCGCTGCTGACAGACGTCCGCTTCTTCGGCCACCTGTTCCGCGCCCGCGAGACCGACATCCGCGAGAGCGAGCTGGTGGTGTTCCTGAGCCCGACGATCGTCGGCTACGAGGGGCACATGTCGCCCCGCGACCGGGCGACCGCCGACACCATTGACTGCCGCCTGGCGAACATCCCCCAAGCGGAAGGCTGCCCAACGGATTGCTGCGGCGTGGGCTGCAGCAGCTGCGGCGCCGGCGCATGCCAGGCGGGCGACGGCGGCGTGCCGACCGTAGCCGAGGGCCAACCCGCCGCGGCGGAGAGCATCCTGCCGCTGGCCGACGCGGCCAACACAGCCGACCCGCCGAGCGTGGCCAGCCCCGCGGAGAGCCGCCCCCGCGACCAAGCCGAGGCGAACGCCGCGGCCGCCGGGGCTGACAGCGACGGAGGCGTCGCCACCCAGCAACACGACGGCCTACGCTACCCGAGGATCTCCTCGCGTCCCCAGCCACGGCGGCTGCCGCCGGTCGCCGGGCGGTCGGCGGCAGGCGATCGCGGCGTGGCCCCCGCCGCGGGCTCGACCCTGGCCGAAGTGGCGGCGCCCGCCACGGGGGCAGGCCCGGGCGAGGCACGCGTCGCCGGCCGTGTGCTGCGGCCCGACTACGGCACGCGTTTCCGCGCCTCGGGCGGCGTGTACCCAGGGCAGCAGCGTGAGGCCACGCCCCCGGGCGCAGCGCCATCGGCCGAGACGCCCCAGGCAAAGGACGCCTCAACGCCGCCCGCCAAGCGTGGCTTTTGGCGCCGGTTCTTCCGGTAGTAGCGACGCGCGGCCGGCTACGACCACGCCGCACCACCGCGAGTCCGACGCCGCGGCCGCGGGGGCGGTGCTACGCTTGCTGGGGCCGTATTGGTTTTGCCGTTTGCCGCCAGGCGGCGTGCCGGCGAGCCAGCGGCGCCGCCCCCGATCCACCGCGCCGGCCGAGCGACCAGCGATGCCTAGCCTTCAAAAAACCTGCCTCGCGTTAGCCGCCGCCGCGGCGATGGCGGTCGCTGGCTGCGGCGCCGACTCGACCGCGGAGCTGGCCGTGCCGGCCCAGGCCGCACCGCCGCCCAGCACAGACGCGGACGCGGCTGAACCGTCGCCGGCCAGTGGTCCAGACGCCCAGACACCGGGGCCCGCAGCCACCGCTTCCCAAGCAAAACCCGCCGCCCGCTACCAGCAGCCCTTCCCCAACCGCACCGAACTGTTCGCGCCGATCCGCCGCGCCCCGATCGCCAAGCGTTCCGACGAAGAGTCGGGCGGCACGGTCGAGCTGACCGGCTTCGCCAATGTCGATCGGCCGAAGGTAATCTTGACGATCGACGGCATCCCCTCGCCCATGCAGGTGGACGACGAACGCTACGGCGTGCGCGTGATCTCGATCTCGCCCCCGTCGGCTGTGCTGCAGCGTGGGCGGACCCGCTGGACCGCCACGCTGCCGTAGGCGGACGCCGCAGCAGCAGCCAGGCTTGAAGCGGTCCCGTTGGCGATGACCGGCCGGGGCGATGGCTGTACGGCGCGCATTCGCGCCGCAGCTCACCCGGGCTGACGCAGATCGCCCCACGGGTTGGAGACCGCCTGCTCTGGCGGCCGGAGCTCTAGGTCGTCCTCGATCACCCGCTGCGGCAGCGGCGCCCGGGTTAGCTGCACCTCGCGCGCGGCCAGGCGTACGTTCAGCAGCAAGATGCAGAGGGCGACGCCGGTGACG
>JBCCQL010000246.1:0-5297 GCA_039024355.1 Planctomycetota bacterium | reverse complement strand
GGTGCCGAGCGTCGCGGCGCGGACGAGGTTCACCCCGAGCTTCTCGCACAGCTCCTTCGCCTCGGTGTCGAGGTCGAAGAGCACCTCCATGTGGTCCGATACGAACCCGATGGGCAGGATCACCAGGTCCTGCAGGCCGCCCTCCTCGTGCAGCACCTCAATGCGGTCGCACACGTCCGGGTCGAGCCACGGCTGCTGGGGCGGGCCGCTGCGGCTCTGGTAGACCAGCTCCCAGTTGGCATGGCCAACGGCCTCGGCCGACAGGCGGCTCGCCTCGGTAAGCTGCCGCTCGTACTTGCAGTTCTCCGCCATCGAGAGCGGGATGCTATGCGCCGTGAACAGCACCTTGGCTTCCGCGCGACGCTCTTCCGGGATTTGTTCGAGCGCCTGGCGGAGGTGATCGGCGTTGGTCTCAATCAGCCCCGGGTGGTTGTAAGGCATGCGGATCTTGTCCACCCGCGGCGCCGACGGGCCGACCGCCTCGCACGCGTCGTACAAGTTCTCGCGGTACTGCCGGCAGCCGGAGTAGCAGCTAAACGTGCTGGTGAAGAAGCACAGGGCACGCCGGATGCCGTCTTCGGCCATCTGCCGAAGCGTGTCTTCGAGCATCGGCGCCCAGTTCCGGTTGCCCCAATAGATGGGCAGGGCGGGCCCATGCTCGGCCAGCTCGGCTTCGAGCGCGGCGATCAGCTGCCGGCACTGGTCGTTGATGGGGCTCACGCCGCCAAAGTGGTGGTAGTGCTCCGAAACCTCGAGCATCCGCTCGCGGGGCACGTTCTTGCCGCGGAGCACGTTCTCAAGAAACGGCATGACATCGTCCGGGCCCTCGGGACCGCCGAACGACACGACCAGCAACGCGTCGTAGGGCGACGCGTCGGCGCCTGAACGATCGGTATCCACGGCGGGAGACGGCGGCGTGGCTTGGACCGGCGTGTGGGCGGGGTTTGCGGTAGCAGGGTTTTGGTTCATAGCGGGGTCTGTTGCGCGAAGTTGCAGACAGGGCTTTGCGTGCGGCGCGCCAGACTTCTGTGCAGCGCACGAAAAATGCGGCCAGCCGAGGCGTGCCCCAGCATGACCGCACGTAGTGTAGATGCCGCGTGAAGAATGACCCCAACGGGGTTCGAACCCGTGTTGCCGGCGTGAAAGGCCGGAGTCCTAGACCACTAGACGATGGGGCCGCGGAGCGTCGGGGCAGGCCCAACGCGTCAGAACGGGTATAGACATGCCGCCGGCGCGGGTCAACCCGACGGCGGGCTCAGCGGCCAAGCCGCATCTAAACGAAGTGCTGCAGATCGATAAGTCCTAGGACGATCTACCTACTCCGCGGCGCCGGGCGTGTCTGTTGGCGCTGGCGGGGCCGCGTCGGCAGCCGCTTGGCTTCGCCGGATGGCTTCGTAGACCTCGTTGCGGTGCACGGGCACTTCTTTCGGCGCCTCGACACCCAGGCGGACCTTGTCCCCGCGGATTTCTACCACGACAATCGTGATGTCGTCGTTGATGACGATGCTCTCGTTCTTCTTCCTGGACAACACCAACATAGGTCGCTTCCTTTTAACGAGGCCTACCGGCCTGCGGCCGGTCGCCTTGGTCGTGCCTTGGGTTCGTGTCGTGTCGGCCGGCTCGCTAAGCCTTGCGGTATTAGTCGGTCCCGGAGAACCGGTCACTGACTGTCCGAGGCGCCTAGCGTAGCGGCTGACAGTCCCCTCCACGGGGCTGCCGGGCACGGTAATCCTCGATCCAATCTACGTGCTGGGCGCCCGCAGTCAAGAAAACGCACGCCGCTGCTTCGCGGGTTTTCTTCCAAAAGTCGGTAATTTGGCACGCTTTTTCCTGCGGATAGGTGCCCCTGCGTGATGCCGCAGCCCAATTCCTCCGGGGTATTCGGGGCAAGAAACCACCGCCGGTGCCGGACACCTGGGTTCTGCAGCCGCGTTTTTCTCCCCGTCTACGCCGCCCTTTAGCAGCAGGCCCTAGCTAGCACCCAATCGGGATTGGCGTCTGCGGCCACCTGCAGCGTGCAGGAGACAAGCCCGATGGATCGCGATACGCCGCCACTCTGCGACACGCACGCCCACCTGGATCAGGACGCCTTCGCCGGCGAGCTGCCCGCCGTGCTGCGGCGTTCGCAGGCGGCGGGGGTTACGCGGGTTATCGCGGTTGGCGTCACGGCTAAGTCGAGCCAGCGGTGTGTCGAGCTGGCGGAAGAGCACCGCCAGGTCGACGCCGCGGTAGGCATCCAGCCGAATGACGTCGCAGAGGCCAGCGAGGCGGACTGGCGGCAAATCGTGTCGCTAGCAGCGTCGCCCGCCGTGGTTGCGTTGGGCGAAACCGGCCTCGACCGCTACTGGGACCATACGCCCTTCGACCAGCAGCAAGACTTTTTCGACCGTCACCTCCGCCTGGCGCAGCAGACCGGTCTGGCGTTCATCGTCCACATGCGCGAGTGCGAGGCCGACATCCTGGCCATGCTGCGCGAGGCACGCCGGCGTGGGCCGCTGCGGGGCGTCATGCACTCGTTCACCGGCGCCGAGGCCACGGCCGAGGAGTGCCTGGACCTCGGCCTGCACATTAGCTTCGCCGGGATGGTCACCTTCAAGAAGTCTGCCACGCTGCGAGCGGTGGCGGCCAAGGTCCCGGCCGACCGGTTGCTGGTCGAGACCGACAGCCCTTACCTATCGCCCGAGCCCGTACGCAAAATCCGGCGGAACGAGCCGGCTCACGTTGCCCACACCGCCAGGCTGCTAGCAGAAGTGCGTGGCGAGCCCTTTGCAGCCCTGGCGGCACAAACGACGGCCAACGCGGACGCGCTCTTCCGCCGCAGGTGAACTCGCGTCGGCCGCCGGGCATGTCACGCGAAGAGGCGAAGCATGGCTACGGCCCGTACGGGTGCGCGTACGGCGCCCGGTAGCCGGCGCCGGGGCCGACCCAGTTGCCGCACTTATCGCACGGGTCGCAGCAGCGTGGCGGGTCGTTGTGCCACTCGCTCCAGTACAGCTCTTTGTCGCACCCGCCGCAGCCGCTGAAGCAACTCAGCAGGCGGCCGAACAGCCGCTTCTTCCCGCCGCACGCCTGACCGCAGCCGCCGTCGCCGCCGCAGGCCGGTTCGCAGCCGCACGCTGGTTCTTCGCATCCGCACGCCGGTTCTTCGCATCCGCACTGGGGTTCTTCGCATCCGCAGGACGGCCCGCAACCGCCGGGGCCGCACTGGGGGCCGCACTGGGGGCCGGTGCAGACGCAGATCTTGGGGCCGTCGCACGGGCCGCAGGTCCACTTTTGCAGGGCCATAGACTTGTGCCCGCAGGCGCCGCCGCAGCCGCAGGAGGGTTCGGCCGCGCACCCGCAGTCTGCCGCTGCGCAGCCATCCATTTCGCAGCCGCCAATTTCACCGCCGCAGCCGTCGAGGCACGCCCCGCAGCCGGCGCCCTTCGTCAGCAAGCAGCAGTTGGTGACGCAGCCGGTTGAGAGCAGGCTGCCGCCAAGCAGGAGGCACGCGGCCAGTAAGCGAAGACGCTGCATGATGGACGCCCCGTAGCAGGTGAGCGGGTGAAGCCGCCCGGGGGACGTGGCGCCGCGTGTGTGGTCGCCCCCCCAGGCATCGTGGGTGATCGGCCCCGCCGCCGGCCCTGGTTGAGGCGAATCGTTAAAATCGGCAAACTCGGTGCAAGCGGTCCGCCGCCGCCGTGAAAGGCCGCCGCGGGAGCCCTCAGAACGACAGACTCAGAAGCAAGACGACCGGATAACGGGGTAGCCGCGCTGGCGTGTACTGCGGCTGAAGCATCGTGGCGGAAGCCTCGTAGTCGATGCGAAGCGGCTGACGCGCGGACGCGTCGACAGGCCTTTCCGATCGGCTTTGTCGGGGCCCACGCAGCCCCGGGCCGCGTGGGCCGGCGGGCAAGCGTTTGGTAGGATGCGGCCCCGTTCGCCACTTACACCTCGGTTGGTCACTCGGCCAACGCCGCACCCCTGACACGTAAGCCCCAGCGGATTTATGACGCCCGAAGCCAAGAACTTCTTCAAAACCATCCTCGAAACGCCCAGCCCGTCGGGCTACGAGCAGCCGGTGCAGGCCGTGGTGCGAGAGTACGCCGGCGGCTTCGCCGACGAGGTCACAACCGACCTGCACGGCAACGTCATCGCCTGCTGCAAGCCGGCCTCGGCGAAGGGGGGCGAGGCCCTGCGTGTGATGCTCGCCGGCCACGCGGACCAGATCGGGCTGCTGGTCACGCACATCAACGAGCAGGGGTTCATCTACACCAACACCATCGGCGGGTGGGACCCGCAGCAGCTGATCGGGCAGCGGATGACCATCCACACGGCCGCCGGCCCGGTGCCGGCCGTCATCGCCCGCAAGGCGATCCACCTGCTCGACCCCGAGGAGCGCAAGAAGGTGGTCAAGGCCAAGGAGATGTGGCTGGACATCGGCGCCAAGGACCAGGCCGAGGCGGCCGAGGCCGTCAAGATTGGCGACCCCGTGACGCTCGAGCTGGGCTACCAAGAGATGCGGAACAACCTGGCCAACTCGCCGGGCATGGACGACAAGACCGGCCTGTGGGTCTCGATGGAGGCCGCCCGGCGGGCGGTGGCCAAGGGCGGCCTGCAGGTGGCCGTTTACGCCGTGGCGACCGTGCAGGAGGAGATCGGCCTGCGGGGCGCCACCACCGCCTCGCACGGCGTGGACCCCCACGTCGGCATCGCCGTGGACGTGACGCACGCCACGGACTGCCCGACCATCGACAAGACGCAGGAGGGCGATATCTCGCTCGGCGGAGGGCCGGTCGTCTACCGCGGGCCGAACATGAACCCCGTGGTGGTGGACCGTCTGCGGGCGGCGGGCGAGTCGGCCGACCTCCGGCTGCAGTGGGGCGCCATCGGCCGCGGCACCGGCACCGACGCCAACGCCATGCAGCTGGCCCGGGCGGGCGTCGCCACCGGCCTGGTGAGCGTGCCCAACCGGTACATGCACAGCGCGGTCGAGATGATCTCGCTGGACGACATCGACCAGTGCGCCGACCTGCTGGCCGAGTTCCTGCTAGGCATCGAAGCGGGCGCCGACTTCACCCCCCGCTGACCGCCGGCCCGCCCGGGTGCGGCAGACGCCGGTTGGCAACGCCCGCCGACGGCACGGCCGACGACCGCCGCTGGACGCTCGACCAGCTGGGCAACTGGGAAGAGGTTCACCACAACACCCCCGGCGCCGGCGCCGCCGCCCAGACACGCACGCACTCCGACGCCAACGAGGTCGAGACGGTCTCCGGCTGGTCCAACCCCGCGTGCGACGCCGCGGGCAACATGACCAG
>JBCCQL010000245.1:0-5307 GCA_039024355.1 Planctomycetota bacterium | reverse complement strand
GCCACCCGTCGCACCAACCAGCCGGCTGGCGGGCCTACGCCGCCGGCCCCAAGCCACACCGCACCAGCCCCACACCGACGAGCATGACAACCAAACGCGGGAAGCCAGCCAGCCAGCGGCCCTCGGGCGGCAAGAAGAAACGCGCGGCAAAACGAGGCAAGAAGAAGCCGAGCCAGGCCGACCTTGCCGACAAGTTTGCGTGCTATCAGCAGTCCGTCCAGACGCCCGAGCACGAAGTCGAGTTCTTTGAGCAGGCTTTCCGCGACGCGTTTGGCTGCCGGCCGCTGACGCTACGCGAGGACTTCTGCGGCACGTTCGCCGTGTGCTGCGAGTGGGTCAAGTCCCGCAAGAAGCGTCACGCCGTTGGCGTCGACCTGTGCGGCGAGACGCTCGAGTGGGGCCGCGACAACAACCTCGCCACGCTCAAGCCGGTCCAGCGTGAGCGTGTCACGCTGCTCGAGCAAGACGTGCGCACCCGGGCCGACACGCCCGTGGACGTGCTGGCGGCGCAGAACTTCTCGTTCTGGTTTTTTAAGCGGCGGGACGAGGTTGTCGAGTATTTCCGGATCGCCCGCGACAACCTGAACGCCGAGGGCATTGTGGTGCTCGACATGATGGGCGGCGGCGCCTGCTACGAGGAGGGCAACGTCGACAAACGCAAAGTCGGCAAGGGCAGCGCGGCGTTCCGCTACGAGTGGGAGCAGGCGAGGTTCGACCCCATCACACGCGACGCGGACATGTACATCCACTTCCGCTTCAAGGACGGCAGCCGCCTCGACCGGGCGTTCGAGTACCACTGGCGTTTCTGGACGCTGCCCGAAGTGCGGGAGATGCTCGCCGAGGCCGGCTTCCGCGAAAGCCACGTCTACTGGGAGCAAGAAGACGACGACGGCGAGGACACCGGCGAGTACGCCCGCACAGCTAGTGCCGAGAACGCCGACGCGTGGGTCTGCTACGTCGTTGGCGTGCGTTAGCGCGCCGCTTCTACGGCCTTGCGTTTTAGGAAGCCGTAGTCGGGGTTGTCGCGGTCGAAGTCGCCGTCGGTGAGCCCGACGTTCAGCCGCACGTCCGTGTACAGGTACTCCTCGACCAGCACCGGCTTGCCGCCCGGCTCCTCGGGCCAGGTGTACGAGGCGTAGCCCAGCGGCAGCTGGCGGTCCTGGTCGATGAAGATGATCGCGCGGTGGTAGCGGAAGTGCTCGCGCCGGACCGGGTGCTCTACCAGCACGCGGGTGCAGCGGCGGTCGCCGATCTTGGCGCCGCGGTAGAAGCGGACGCGGCACTCGCCGTGCTGCAGGTCTTCGCGGATGACGTCGATCAGCCGCGCGACTAACCGGCGGAAGCCGATGTCGGTGACCGGGTAGCGGCTCTCTTGCAGGGCCAGTCGGCTGTCGGGCGCTAGGTAGGTGGTGACGTAGGCCAGCCGCGTGCCGCCGCGGCGGACCAACATCTTGCCGGCGTCGTGCCCCTGGCGGAACAGCACCTCACGCCCGCGGACCGCTTTGGGCTGCTCGAACCGCAGGTACACGCTGAACGCCGTCGCGGCCGTAGACGGCTGGTCGCCGGTGGCCTCGGCTTCGGGCGCGTCGCTGCTGGGGGCATCGCCGTTGTTCGCATTGACTGCGTCGACCGAATCGGACGACGCGTGCTGTTCGACTGTGGCTTGCCGCTCCGCTGGTTCCTGCTGCTCCGCTGGTTCCCGCCGCTCCGCTGGTCCCTGTTGCTCCGCTGCTGGTTTCTGCTGCTGTGCTGGCGGAGGCCAAGCGTGGCGGATCTTGGCCCGCATGAACTCGTACTGCCCGAGCTTGCCGCCAAGCCGCTCCCGCCGGATGATCCGGCAGGTGTAGTCGCGTACCTCGCTGCCGAGCCGGGCGTAGGCGTCTTCGGCCATGGCCAGCACCGGTAGCAGCGGGTGCCCCGCGGCGGGGTCGCTGGGCGCCTCGCCCTCGGCGCTGCCAGCCGCCTCCGACGGCTGTGCCGCCACGACCGGCGCCGGCCAAGCTAGCACCAGAAGGACGAAAGCCCGCGCGGCCGCTCGGCGGACAGGCGGTGCGATTGGCATGGCGAGCCCCGATGGGTTGGTGTGCGGGTCGGCGTGCGGTGCGAGCGGCCGGTTCGCGCGCTGCAGGTGTGCGCCACCGGGCCGCACCGCTCCTGGCACGCGGTTCCTAGCAAACGCTGGGGGCCGCGTCACGCCGGGTTCGGCGGCCCGGGCGTTTCGACCATCAGCGTAACCGGGCCGTCGTTCTCCAAGGCCACCCGCATGTGCGTGCGGAACCGTCCGGTCTCGACCCGCACGCCGCGCGCCCGCGCGGCGGCCACGAACTGCTCGTACAGCGGCTCAGCCACCTCCGGCGGCGCGGCTTCGACAAAGCTTGGGCGGCGGCCCTTGCGGCAATCGCCCCACAGCGTGAACTGGCTGACCACCAGCATGCCGCCGCCGGTGTCGAGGAGCGAGCGGTTCATTTTGCCTGCGTCGTCTTCGAAGACCCGCAGGCCGACCAGCTTGTCCGCCAGCCAGCGGGCCTCTTCGGGTCGGTCCCGTTGCCCGACGCCCAGCAGGATCAGCAGCCCGTCGTCGATCTGCCCGACCACCTCGCCACGGACTTCGACTCGGGCCGACGCCACGCGTTGCAGCAGGGCTTTCATGGCGGGCTCGTGCGGGGGAATGCTGGCGTTGCCGCTTTGGTTGGGGGCGTCGCGTCAATCGAGCGCGGAGGCTCTAGGGTGCAGCGTGCGGTGCACGCCAGCGATCTACAACCGCGCTGTTGCGTGACCCGCGGCTGGCGGGGTCGCTGTAGTTGGGCGTGGCCGCCGATGGGGCCTGCCCGTTGTGAGCACGGTGGTCGCCCCCCATACTCTCGGCGACCGCACCCGCTCTCTGCTGCTCCCGCCTTGACCGTCCTGCTCACCTACTACTGCCTGACGATTGTTCTGGCCTCGGTCGTTGGGGGCAAGCTGCCGGATTGGTTGCGGCTGACGCACCGCCGCGTGGAGGGCGCGGTGAGCTTTGTGGCCGGCGTGATGCTGGGCGTCGCGGTCCTGCACCTGCTGCCGCACGCGCTGCAGGCGGGCGTTGCGGCCGAGCCGGGCGCGGCGCCGAGCGGGGCCGAGCGCTTTGTGCCGACCGCCGCGTGGCTGCTGGGCGGGTTCTTGGCGATGTTCTTCGTCGAGCGGTTCTTCTGCTTCCACCACCACGACGCGCCCGACCCGCACGCCGCGGCGGCTCCTGCGGCCGATCCGGCCACCGGCGAGTCGCGTGCCGCCGAGCCGGGCCGGCCGTGCGAAGCCACGCACCCGGGCCGCGTCCACAACCTGACGTGGAGCGGCGCGGCGCTGGGCCTGACGCTGCACAGCCTGCTGGCCGGCGTGGCGTTGGCGGCCAGCGTCCGCCACGGGGCCGGGCCGGGGTCGCTGGCGGGCTTCGGGGCCTTCTTGGCCATCGTGCTGCACAAGCCCTTTGACTCGATGACGATCGCCATGCTGATGGCCAGCGGCGGCTGGTCGGCGTCGGCCCGGGTGCTGGTCAACGGCCTGTTCGCGTTGGCGATCCCGCTGGGCGTGGTGATCGCCCACCTGGGCGTGCTGGCGGGCGACCCCGCGTCGCCGACCACGGCCGCGGCGCTCGCTTTCTCGGCGGGCGTCTTCCTGTGCATCTCGATGAGCGACCTGCTGCCGGAGCTGCAATTCCACCACCACGACCGCGTGAAGCTGTCCGCGGCCCTGCTGCTGGGCTTAGCGGTGGCGTACGCCGCGTGCCGCTTCGAGACGCACTCGCACGCCACGCCTACCAGCGGCAGCCCACCGCAGGGCCCGGCCGCGGCGCCGGCGCGCTGAGGCGTCGCGTTGCGGCGCCGGCCGGGCTACGCCACCGGTGAACGCAAGACTTGCCTCGCCGTGGGCCGCACTGCGTTGCGGGCGGGTGTCACCGCGGTTTGCTGATCGCGCCCGCGTGCCTTACGCCGCGGCGTCCCGGCGTGTCGCGGCAGACCCAGTCCAGCACGCGCCAATCGATCCACCGGGTGTCGGGGTCGTCGTTGCGGGCGCCCAGCAGCCCGCCCGGCCCGCCCAAGAAGCCCAGGTGCCCGCCGCTGCGGGTAACCATGATGTCCACCGCCCCGCTGCGTGGCGCCCGCAGCAGCGTCGTGATCGGGATCACCGGGTCGTCGGCCGAGACGATGATCCGCGTCGGCGTGGTGATGCGCGTCAGGTGCGGCAGGGCGCTGGTCTCGTCGTAGTAGTGGGCGGCGTCGCGGAAGCCGTGGAAGGGGGCCGTCACCTGCTCATCCAGCTCCCGGATGTGGCGGGGCGTCCGCGAGGTATCGACGTGCGGCGGGTTGGGCATCTCGCGGAGCCGGCGCCGGATCTGCCGCCACATCATGCGGGCGAAGTACCGCGAGTAAAACCGCCCGGCGCCGCGGCGGAACGAAGCGTCCACCGCGTGCAGGTCCACCGGCGGGCACACCGCCATGACGCCCGTCAGGTTCGTGCAAGGGCGCCGCGACGAGCGGCCGGCCAAGTTGAGCGCGAGCGACCCGCCCAGCGAGAAGCCCACCAGCTCAACCCCTGCGCCCGGCGCCACGCGGCCCAGGTGATCGACCGCCGCGCGTAGGTCGTCCCAGCTGCCGCCGTGGGCGCCGCCGCGGGCGTGCCGCTCGCCGGCGCCGCAGCCCCGCAGGTCGAGCCGGAACGCGCGCACGCCGGCGTCGTTCAGCTTGGCCGCGATCCGCACCATGTAGGGGCTGCCGTGGCAGCCACCCAGGCCGTGGACCAGCAGGGCCGCTTTGTCGGCCGGCTGCCAGCCGGCCGGGCAATCGTCGTGCAGCACCAGGCGGTCGCCGTCGGGCAGGTCGACGAAATGGCGTTCGGCGCGGTAGTCCGCGTCCGGCGCCGGCAGCAACGCGCCGAGCAGGGTTTGTGCGGTGCCGCCCGGCACGAGCGGGTGCGGCCTGAATGGTGTGCGTACGGCCTTCATGCAACGTCGGTGAGCAAAGCGAGCGGGGCTGGGGCGGGTGACGGTTGGGGTTCGACCAGGTCCAGCCGGCAAGACCGGGAGCAGCCAGCAAGACCAGCGGCCGCCGGCAACAAGTACGGGCGTCTGGCAACGCGTGCCGGAAATGCAGTCTAGCGAAGCTGCATCGTCCGGGCAGCCTGGTCCGGTGGGCCGGGGCCGCGTGTCGAAGCTCAGTGGGCCCGGTCTGGCGACGCTCGCAGTGCACGGTTTCGACGCCTGCCGGCGGGGAACATCAGCGTGGCCCCGGCGTGCGGATTGCCCGGCAGGACGCTTGCAACCGCTGCGAGGGGCGG
>JBCCQL010000244.1:0-5338 GCA_039024355.1 Planctomycetota bacterium | reverse complement strand
CGGGCGGGGCGGCGCCCGCTGCGCCCCTGCAAGCCAGGCTGGCCGCCACGCCGGAGCCCGCCCGCGCGGGCAGACCGGGCACGCTCACGGTGACGGTCGAGAACACCGGCGCCACGCCGCAGCGGCAGGTGGTGCTCAACGTGCTGCTGCCGCCCGCCAACCTGCAGCCGCGGGCCGACTCGATCCAGCCGCGGCCAACCCTGGTGCAGCCCAGCGGCATCGTGCAGATTCCCATCGCGGCCGAGCTGGCGCCGGGCGCACGCGAGGCGGTTATCATCCCATTCCAGGCCCTCGCCCAGGGCAACGCGGTGATCCAGGCGCAGGTCACGTCGGCCGACGCGGCGCCGGCCGAGTTCAGCAAGACGCTGCTGATCAACCCGCGGTGAAGCCGCCGACTACGCGACACGCACCCGCGCGATCTGTCGAACACCAGACCATGCCCCGCTACGTGCTGCTGCGTCACGAGTGGCCGGCCGACTACCGCGACGGCCCGCACTGGGACCTGATGATCGAGCACGGCGACGCGCTGCAGACGTGGTCGCTGCTGACGCTGCCCGCGGCGTGGGCAGGCCGCGGAGCCGCCGATGGGAGTGTCGCCGGCGGCGTGCCGGCCGTGCTGCTCGCCCCGCACCGGCTGGCGTACCTGGACTACGAGGGGCCGATCAGCGGCGGCCGCGGCGCCGTCGCCCGCCACGCCCGCGGCGAAGCCCGCGTCACGCAACAGACCGATGACGCGTGGTCGGTCGAAGCCACCACCGGCGAGCTGGCCGGCCGCTGGGAATTGACGCGAGCAGGCGGCGACGCGTGGCTGCTCGCGGTGACGTGAACGCCGTTACGCGCGAGCCCATTCAGGGGGGCCCGCGAATAGCGCGAATACGCGCGAATTAAGAAACGCAAAATGCTCCGGACTCAGCTTGGCCGGGTCACCATCGTTCCGCAAAATCCGCACACCTGCCGCGCCTTGATTCGCGCGTATTCGCGTCATTCGCGGGCCGAAAAAAAGCCCGCCTATTGACGTATCCAGCCAAGTTGCGGGAACGCCCCAAGCAAGCAGCTACGCCGCGCACGCGGCGACTTCTACCCGGCCGCTGGATAGCGTGACGGTGCGGTCTGCCTGCAGGGCGATGCTGCGGTCGTGCGTGACCATCACGACGGTCAGGCCCGACTCGCGGTTGAGCTCCCTGAGCAGGCGGAGGACTTCGTCGCCGTTCTCTCGGTCGAGGTTGCCGGTGGGCTCGTCGGCCAGCAGCAGGCGGGGCGAGCTCATCAACGCGCGGGCGATGGCCGTCCGCTGCATCTCGCCGCCGGAGAGCTCGCGTGGCTTGTGCGTCAGCCGGTGGCCCAGGCCGACGGTGTGCAGCAGCTGGTCGGCACGCTCACGCAGCGACCGCCGCCGCCGCCAGTAGCCGAGCACGCCGTAGCGGATCATCGCCGGCGCTAGGACGTTTTCTAGCGCCGTGAGCTCCGGCATCAGGTGGTACGACTGGAAGATCATGCCCAAGTGGCGGTTGCGCAGGACGTCCCTGCCCGAGGCGGGCAGGTTGTCGATGCGGTTGCCCTCGAAACGCACTTGGCCCGCGTCCGGCCGGTCGAGCGTGGCCAGCAGGTGCAGCAGCGTGCTCTTGCCGCTGCCGCTCTGCCCGACCACGGCCAGCAGCTCGCCCGGCGAGACGGCCAGGTCGACGCCCTGCAGCACGGGAGCGGCGACGGCGCCCTTGTGGTACGTCTTGTACACGCCGCGGGCTTCGAGCAGCGGCGCCGGGGCGTTGGCGTGGGGCATGGCTGTGGCCGCCGGTGGGTTTCAGAGGGTTTCGTGGCCTAGCAGGGCGTGACCTGCGCGGCTGGCCGCTGTGGCCCGCGGCGTGGTCATTCCCACCGCAGGGCGGCTACCGGGTGCATGGCCGCGGCCCGGCGGGCCGGCATCACGCTGGCCAGAACGGCGATCAGCATCGCCCCGGCCGTGATCCAGGAGACGGTCACCGGGTCGACGATGGTCGGTATCTTCGGGAACGGGTAAACGTCCGGGTCGAACAGGTTCATGCCGAACGCGGCGCCAATGCCGTCGGCGATCTCGTTCAGGTAGCGGACAAACACGAGCCCGCCGATCACGCCGACGGTCGACCCCACAACGCCCAGCAGCAGGCCGTAGGTGAGGAAGATGCTCATCACGCCGCCGCTGCTGGCGCCCAGGCTCTTGAGGATGCCGATGTCGCGCGTCTTCTCCACGACGATCATGTAGAAGATGGCCAAGATGCCGAAGCCCGCCACGGCGATGATCAGGAACAGCAAGATGTTGAGCACGGCGGTCTCTACCTGGATGGCGGCCAGCATCGGGCCCTGCTTGTCGATCCACGTGCTGACGTAGTAGTACCGCTCGGCGAACAGGCCCTGCACGGCGCTGCGGACCTCGCTGAGGTCGGCGCCCTCGGCCAGGCGGATCTGCAGGGCGGTGAAGTTGGCGACGCCGGTCGCCGGGTCCACCATCCCCCGCATCCGCTGCAGGTCCGCCAGCGGGACGAACACGCACGCGGCGTCGTAGTCGCCCACCTTGCTCTCGTAGAAGTCGACCGCCGTGAACTTGGCCGACAGCGGCTTGGGCGGCCGGCCCGCCGAGGGGAACGTCAGCTCTACGTCGTCGCCCGGCAGCTGATACAGCAGCTTGGCGCCGTCCTGCCCCCGCCCGCTTACCAGGCCGATGCCCAAGACGCAGCCGACGTGGTGCATGGTGGCCGGGTCGTGCTCCGGCAGCGGCACGGCGTTGAGGCCGGCAAAGGGGTCGGCCGGCCCGGCGGTGGGCCCAGAGGTTGACGCTGGGGCCGGCTCGGGGGTTGGCGCCGCGGCGGCGGCCACCGGCGGCGGGTGCCGCATCCGGCGGTACGCCCAGCCGGCGTTCTTCATCTGCGGCCACGCGGGCTCGGCGGCGGCGTCGGCCGCGGCGTCGGCTTCTGCCGGCAGGCGGCCCGAGTCGTAGCCGCCCTCTTTCAGCTGGAAGTCGAGCCGCTCACGGTTGTCCGGGTGCTTCAAGAACCCGCCGAAGTTGCTCACCGAGGCGTACGTCGCCTCATCCACGCCTACCACCATCACCTGCCGGGTGATGTACTGCTGGCCGATGTAGTAGCCCAGCATCGCCGGCACCTGGACGGTGGGGCTGACGCCGGCGATCTTGTCGCCCGCCGCCTCGCGGATGCGGGCCATGTGGGCCTGGGCGTCTGGCGCGCCCTCCATGCTGCGGACGTGCAGCTCGAGGTCGCTGTGGATGCCGTGCAGCTGCTTGAGGTACTCCGCGTGCGAGCCCGCCATCACGGCGTTGACCACAATCAGCGTCGCCACGCCGAGCATGACGCTGATGATCGACGCCAGCGCGATGTACCGCGTGCGGAGGTACCGCCAACAGAGCAGCAGTTTGTACATGCGAGCCGGGGGCGGAGGGTGCAGCGGAACGCGTTGCAGCAGCCAAACAGGCAAGCTTCATGCCGCCCGTCAATTCGCGGGCGGCTCGCAGGCGGCCCCGTGTTGGACCGGCCTGTGGGCGGCCCGGGGGCGGCGGAGTCTAGCGGCCGGCGCCGCGTGCTGCCAGACGAGCTTGCCAGCGGGCGGCGTCCGCTCCGGTCGGCAGAAAAGCTACGCTAGCACGCGGCGCGCCGGCGGCGTTGCACGGGGCGGCCCTGCTGAGCGTCGGCCCTGCTACACGGCGGCCCCGCTACACGGCGGCCAGGCAGCGCTGGGCCACGGCCGCGGTCGACTCGGCTTCGCCTTCGGTCGGCGCCTCGCAGAAGACGCGGACGATGGGCTCGGTGTTGCTCGCCCGCACTAGCAGCCATTTCTTCTCATCGGGCCAGTCGATCCGCAGACCGTCCAAGCGGCTGGCGACGGCGGCCGAGCCCGCGGTGACAAACTCCGCTTCGAGCGCGGCGAAGGCGTCCGCGATCCGCTGCGGGTCGATCGCCACCTTCGCCTTGTGGATGGCGTACCGCGGCAGTTCATCGACCAGCGCGCTGAGCGGCAGGCCACGCGCCGCCATGGCGTCCAGCACCAACGCCATGCCAACGAAGCTGTCGCGCACCAGCCCGACGCGCGGGGCGATCACGCCGCCGTTGCCCTCGGCGCCGATCGCCGCGCGGACCTCCAGCATCTTGTCGACGACGTTCGCCTCGCCGACGGCCGAGCGGTGAAACGCTACGCCGTGCCGCTCCGCCAGGTCTTCCGCCATCCGGCTGGTCGAGCAGTTGGTCACCACCGGGCCGGGCGTCTGACGCAGCACGTGGTCGATGCAGACGGCCGGCGTGTACTCTTCGCCGACGTAGCGGCCGGTCTCGTCGATCAGGGCCAGCCGGTCCGCGTCCGGGTCTTGGCAGAAGCCAACGTCGGCGCCGGCGGCCTTTACCCGCGCGGCCACTTCTACGAGGTTGGCGGCGGTGGGCTCCGGCGTGTGGGCGAAGCGGCCGTCGGGCGCCTCGCCCAGCGCGGTGACCTCGCACCCCAGGTCCTCCAGCAGCGGCCGGCCCAGCACGGCGCCGGCGCCGTGGTTGGCGTCTAGCAGCACGCGGAACTTGCGGGGGCGGATGCGGTCGGTGTCCACCAACGGCTTGATCCGCTGCAGGTGGGCAGAAACGGTGTCGCCTAGCCGGCGTGTGGCGCCGACGCCGGCGTGCGCCGCCCAGCCGAAGTCGCCCGCCTGGTACCGCCGCACCACCGCCTCGCCCGCGGCGGCCGGGATCACGCGGCCGTCTTTCGAAAACAGCTTCAGGCCGTTGTACTCGGCCGGGTTGTGGCTGGCGGAGACCTGCACCGCACCGGCGCAGCCCTGCTCCCGCAGCAGCACGCCCACGGTGGGCGTGGCGGCCACACCGGCGTCGATCACCCGGCGGCCGGCCGCCGCCAGGGCGGACTGCACCGCGGCGGCGATCATCGCGCCGGTCGCGCGGCCGTCGCGCGCCACCAGCACCGGGCCGCCGGGCAGCTCCGCGGCGTAGGCGGCCGCGTAGCGCACCGCAACCTCGGGCGTGAGCGACTGGCCGACGACGCCACGCAGGCCAGAAACCGAAATGATCAGCGACATCCGATTGCCCGCGTTGCAGTTATGGATTCGGCGTGCGGCGACGGCTCGGGCAGCCCGAATCTCGCCCACTGGCGAAGTCTACCGTGCCGCCCCGCGTGTGCCTGCGCCCGGGCGCCGGCGTATAATGAGCGAGTCATGGCCGAACGCCCCACCTCTCGCCGGCATTGCTTCGCGGGCCGGTCCGCCGCCTAAGCCGCGGTGGCCGCCGCGGATGCGGCGTTCGCGCGCGAAGCTTCAGAAAAAGAGCCATCGGCCGGGGGGCGGCAGGCCGCGCGGTCG